>JBDSHT010000052.1:0-2790 GCA_039918315.1 Ginsengibacter sp.
TATGGGAAACAGGAGGTCAAAACCTGATCTACATTATTATAGCTATTTCAATTGTTTCGGGGTTTCTTTCCACCCATTTTTCTTTTGTGATCAATGAAAAGAAGTATCATAAAATTTTGGAAAAGAATAAACCGGTAATAAAATAAGTTTAAAATATCGGCCATTAAAAGGCGAAAACTAACCACCGTTTTTCTTCAAAATATTTTTTATAATTTTTTCTCCATGTTCTCTTGAATTCTCAATAAAAAGAACATGAGTATTCATTCCGCCACAAATAACTCCAGCGAGATAAATGCCCTTTACATTGGTTTCAAATGTGGCTTCATCATGAGTTGGTGTGCAAATTTCATTATCGGCAATTTCAATTCCAAGACTTCGCAAAAAACTTAGATTGGGTTGATAACCCGTAATTGCCAGCACCCAGTCATTTTCAACAGTTACCACTCCATCCGGCGTAAGTATGTCCACTTCTCTTTCCCTGATCTCTTCTATTTCAGAATTAAAAAATGCTTTTATAGATCCCTCTTTAATTCGATTTTCAACATCAGGCTTCACCCAATATTTTACGCGATTACTTATTTCACCAGATCGAATTACCATTGTTACAGTAGCACCTTTACGCCAGGTTTCAAGTGCGGCATCTATTGCAGAATTAGCCGCTCCTACCACCAACACTTTTTGAAATGCATAAAAATGTTGGTCGTCATAATAGTGCTTTACTTTTTTTAATTCCTCTCCTTTCACATTCAGCAGATAAGGAATATCATAAAAGCCCGTACACACAATTATATTTTTCGTTTGGTATTTGTCACGTGATGTGCCGATGTCAAAAATCTCCTTCTCTTTTACAACATTGGCAACTTCTTCAAACAAGTTTACATCCAATTTAAAAGTAGTAACAATCCTCCGATAATATTCCAGAGCCTCACTCCTGGTAGGCTTTACACTGATACTTACAAATGGAACATTTCCAATCTCCAGCTTTTCACTGGTGCTAAAAAAAGTCATATTTACCGGGTAATTGAATAAAGAATTTACCAGAACTCCCTTTTCAAGTATCAAATATTTTAACCCATTTTTTTTAGCTTCTATCCCGCAGGAGAGCCCGATTGGGCCTGCCCCAATGATGATTACATCGTATAAATCTGTTTTCATTATACGCTAAGTTATTGCAATTTAAATTTTGCGAAAATTTGATTTGATCAAATTGAACAGCCACAAGCAACACGCATAATCATAAACTATTTCATTTATTTTTACAGATGCATTCATTCTTCCTGTAGATTTTTCTAGAGGCCTTGCTAAAAAAAAATAATGAAGCCCATTAAAAGAATCTCTATACCAAAACAATATTTAATTCTATTAATAGTTTGGGCTATTATTCAAAGTTGGCTACTCTTGAAAAACGGGATTGTAACAAATTTGGAAGCCACAAAATATATAAACGAAGCCAACCATTTTTTAGAAACCAGAGATTTTAGCGCGCCTAATTTTTATTTATATTCGACACAAATTCTTTTAATAGCCGCTGCCATCAAAATAAAAGCAGGTTTTATTTCTGTTGTTATTATACAATGGATTTTGAACTTGCTGGCAACATTTATGCTTTATAAATTGGCCCTTATTTTTTTAAAAAAAGAATGGCTCGCTTTTTTAGCAACTGCGATTTTTATTATTGATATTCCCTACCAACATTATAACAGTTATCTCTACACTGAATCTATTTTTTACAGCCTTACAATCATTTTCAGCAGCTATTTATTGAGAATAAAGAAACTGAATATTGATACTATTTCCTTCATTGCTATAATGCTGCTTTTGTTGAGTATTACAAGGCCTACAGGAATTTTATTTTTCACGGCTACAGCCATTTATCTTTTTTTTAGATTTCTTTATAGAATAACTTTTATCTACAAAACATTAATAACTGTGGGTACTTTAATTATATTTTTAGCAGTGATTGACCAGATGTTACAAACTGGAGGAAATTTCAATTTTATGTTACCTTTTGAAAAAGAGAATATTATTTGCGGAGTCAATACAACTTCGGAGGTATCTATAAAAACGATTCATGAGAGCAATTCACTGAAAGGTATCGTGTATTATATCGCCAATAATGAAGAGCAATTTTTTAGGCTTGCACGACTAAAAACAATTGCATTTTTTGGCTTTACAAGAGATTATTATTCATCCGCCCACAACTGGTTTCTAATTCTTTTTTACTATCCTTTCTATCTTTTATCTATCGTCGGTATCTGGAAAAAAATAAAGCAAAAAGACAAGAGTTTACTTTTCATGATATCCATTATCATTCTGTATTGGATAACAACATTGCTTACCTGTGATGACTGGCACAATAGATTTATTCTAACGGTTTTTCCGTTTTTCTTTTTAACCGGACTGGCCGCGTTTACAAGAAATAATATTAAGGAAGTTGAGAATTAAAATGACTCTATTTCGATTATCTCATAAAATACATTTTTCCATAGCCTTTAGTAAAGTATTGATCAGTATTGTCTCCATCATCTTTAAACCTTTCTAAAGATTTGCCATTTAGATTTGTTAGCACACGATACAGATAAACTCCATTTGCAACTTTCTGTCCATACATATCGCTGCCATCCCATTTAAATTCGGTTATGTTTCTTCCAATGTGCAAAGGACCTAATTCTTCTTTGGTTATTTCCCTGATCACTTTGCCTGTAATCGTTAAAATCTGAATCCGAATATTTTGCGGAACCACTGAGCCTGTCACTGTAAAAACAAATGCAGTTGAAGTGGTAAATGGAT
>JBDSHT010000053.1:0-12181 GCA_039918315.1 Ginsengibacter sp.
CGCGCAGATAAAGGAGAATTTCATGGCCAATATGAGTCATGAAATTCGTACACCCATGAATGCTATTCTAGGATTTACCCACCTGCTTCAACGCAAGCAATTAGATACCGAAGCCACAGAATATGTGGAAACGATTGAACGTTCTTCGCAAAATCTTTTGGTCATCATCAATGACATTCTGGATATTTCAAAAATAGAAGCCGGCATGATGCGTATTGAATCCGCGCCTTTTCAATTAAGAGCATTGCTACTTTCTATCAAAGGAATTTTTGATACTAAAACCAAAGAAAAAAACATAGAACTCATTACTAATGTAGATGAATCGGTGCCGGATAATCTTGAAGGTGACGCCACACGTCTTACCCAAATATTTATTAACCTTGTTGGCAATGCATTGAAGTTTACAGAACAAGGAACAATCTCTATTAATATTTTCAACGAAACAAAAACCGAGGCTACCATTGCATTAGGGATTACAATTACAGATACGGGTATTGGAATAGACAAAAAAAAACTACCCATTATTTTCGATCGTTTTCTCCAGGCAGAAGATTCAGTTTCCCGAAATTACGGAGGCACCGGCCTCGGACTTTCTATAGTAAAAGATTTGGTATTACTTCAGCATGGAACTATAAATGTAGAAAGCGAATTGGGAAAAGGAACCACCTTCTCTCTTGTGATACTTTATAAAATCGGTAACGAACAATCCGTTTCTCAGGTTTTATTTTCTGACGAAAAAGAAACAATACTCCGCAATCCTACTCCAGGAGTAAGCATCCTGGTTGCAGAAGATAATGAGATCAATCAAAAACTTCTGGAACATCTTTTTAAAAATTGGGGCATCCCTTTCACTTTAGCAAAAAATGGAAAGGAAGCGATTGAAAAACTGCAGCAGCAAAAATTCCAACTTATTTTAATGGACATTCAAATGCCCGAAATGGATGGATATTCCGCTTCGCGGGAAATAAGACAAACACTCGGTATAGATACTCCTATTGTGGCGATGACGGCGCATGTGCTCGAAGGTGAAAAAGAAAAATGTCTTAGCTATGGCATGAATGATTATCTCTCAAAACCATTGAGTGAAAAAAAATTACTACAAATAATAAATCAATATTCACAATTGGCTTCGCCCGATTTTAAAAGTAATGAAGGAGTAGCCGCTGAAAAAATGTATCAACACATCAATCTCACCTATTTGCATGAGGTGAGTGACGGTGACAAGGAATATGAAAAATCAGTAACCTTTCAATTTATAGAAGCCATACCTAATGACATTAATCAACTAAAAAAGGCATGGCAAGAAAAACAATTCAGTCAACTAAAGTATATCGCGCATAATATGAAAACAACCATTTCTATAATGGGCTTACAGCATTTATTACAAACATCTTTAGATACACTTGAATATGAAGATCTTTCTGAAACTACCTTCCAGCAACACTTTGAGACACTTCAAAAAATTTGCGAATTATCTTTAAAAGAAGCACAAGAGTTTTACACTACACTCTAAAGGATTGACTCACCATTTCTGAAAAAGAACTCTCGCTGAATCTTCTCAACGATTCATTATGCCGTTTTACCGAAAACGAATCAAATAGCAGTAGCGGTCTCAATAATTTTGGTGTCATTCTTTAACTCAGGAATTGATTTAAAGACTCAACTCTTAATAGACACCAACAATGAGCCAGGTCCAACAGATTTTTCAAACAGCCAACCCATGGAGATGGCGAACTTTTAAATGGTCAGGAAGGCTAGTGATTTTTTTGATTGTTTTAATGATTCCAATTGTAATCATTACGCTGGCGCGAGGCATACAACCCGGCCTTCCGGAACTCTCAATCAGGCAGGTAAATTCACATTTTGTAACTCACCCGGTAACTCCAGCGGGCCTTAGTGCGCGCGATCTTAAAAAATACCAGGGCTTTAAAAACTTCATCCTGGCGAGGGAGAAAAACCACACTCCTGCATTTAATAAACTTGATAACGCCTCCTCAAAAGAAATAAGAGCAGCCTTTTATGTTGACTGGGATCCACAATCATTTTATTCTCTCAAAAAAAATATCAGCAAGTTGAATATGGTGGTGCCGGAATGGTTTTTTATTGATGCTAAAACTGATACTCTTCGACCTGATATTGATAAGGATGCATTGGCTATTATGAAGAAAAATAATGTAGCTATTGTACCGCTGATAAATAATATTGATAATAAATCAGGCACCGGAGAATTTGACGGAAGCATCATTCACCGCATACTGCACAACCCTCTAAAAAAGGAAAGGCTCATCAATGACATTGTAAAATATATTCAGCAATATCAACTGCAAGGAATTAATATTGACTTTGAAGAATTCAATGAAAAAGGTGATGAACCGATTATTGCTTTTCAAAAAGAATTGTATGAAAAGTTGCATTCCATGGGGCTTTTGGTCACACAAGATATCATGCCCTACAATGATGATTTTAATGTAAAAAAACTTTCTGTCTATAATGATTATATATTTTTGATGGCCTACGATGAACATTACAACAGCAGCGTACCGGGCCCCATAAGCAGCCAAAAATGGATCGAAAAAATTATGGATGAGACTACTAAAGATGTTGCTCCACAAAAACTAATTCTGTGCTTTGCCGGCTATGGATACGATTGGCCGCAAAGCCGCGAAGCTGCCACTGTTACTTACCAACAGGCACTTTCGAATGCCAAGCAATATCATTCATCCATAATTTTCAACAACGATAATTACAATAATTCTTATTCATACAATGATGAAAGTGGACTAAAGCACGAAGTATATTTTACGGATGCTGCTTCCAATTTTAATACCATTCGTTTTGCCGACGAATACGGAACTGCCGGCACCGCCTTGTGGAGGTTGGGAAGTGAAGATGACAGGCTTTGGAATTATTATAATCGCGGTCTGAGCAACGCCAGTCTTCAAAAAGATCCATTTAATTTTAATAGTTTGCGTTTAGTGACCACGCCTTCTGCAAGCCCCGATTATATTGGTGATGGAGAAATATTAAATGTAGTTACGGTACCCGAACCAGGCGAGTTGCAATTAGAAATAGACAGTACAGAAGGACTAATTGCTGAACAAAAATATATAAACCTGCCAACCAAATATGTTATCAAAAAATATGGCAATGTAAACAATCAGGTTGTGCTAACTTTTGATGATGGTCCCGATCCGGTTTACACTCCCCAAATACTTGACATTCTCCAAAAGGAAAAAGTGCCCGCAAGTTTTTTCGTTGTGGGTATAGAGGCTGAAAACAATCTGCCCCTGTTGAAAAGAATTTATAAAGATGGCTATGAAATAGGCAACCATACTTTCACACATCCTAACATTGCTTTGGTAAGTCGCGACAGGGCAACTGCAGAAATTGAAAGCACACGTCTTTTGATAGAAGCCGCCACAGGTCACAGTACTATTCTTTTTAGGCCGCCGTACAATGCCGATGCAGAGCCTACCACCGAAGTGGAATTAAAACCAATTGCGTTAAGCAAAGAAAAAAGTTATTACACAGTTGGTGAAAGTATTGACCCTGAAGATTGGGTGCCGGGCGTATCAGCCGACAGTATTTATAAAAGAACTGTTGACCAGTACGAAGCCAATCCGGAAAAAGGAATTATTTTATTTCATGATGCTGGCGGTAATCGCGAGGCCACAGTAGAAGCATTGCCGCGCATTATACATTATTTTAAATCAAAAGGAGTTGCATTTACAACGGTAGCAGGTTTACTGGGCAAAACCAGGAATGATATTATGCCTTCAGCAAACGGCAAAATGGTTTGGCTAAATGGAAGCATTGCAGAATTTGGATATTGGGTGGTACGTATTCTTACATCGGCATTTTGGCTGGCAATTATTTTAGGTTTCATCAGAATATTTCTGATGGCGGTGATGGCAGGAATTCAAAAAATAAAAAGTAACTCCAACAAAGAGCCAATCACTAATTTATTTTCAGAAACACCAGCCGTAAGCATCATCGTACCTGCATTTAATGAAGAGATGAATTCAGTAAAAACAATAGAAAATTTGTTGCATCAGGATTATCTCAATTATGACATTCATTTTGTGGATGATGGTTCTACTGATCAAACCTATCAGTTTATCATGGATCATTTTAGCACAAATGAAAAGGTTCATGTTCATTCCAAATTAAATGGGGGAAAGGCTTCAGCATTAAATTACGGCATTCACTTTACGAAGAATGAATACATCGTTTGTATTGATGCCGATACACAATTAAAAAGCGATGCGCTTTCTCAATTAATGAAAAAATTCACAGCCGAAATCTCCTCTGAAAGTAAAATTAATACAAAGAAAATACCGTCAGCAATTGGTGCTGTAGCAGGGAATGTAAAAGTGGGCAATGAAAATACAATGCTTACAAAATGGCAGAGTATTGAATACACGACCGCTCAGAATTTTGACAGGCGTGCCTTTGATTTAATAAACGGAATCACCGTGGTACCAGGAGCCATAGGCGCTTTTAGAAAAGAAGCCATTGAAAAAGCAGGTGGCTTTACATCGGACACTTTTGCAGAAGACTGTGATATCACCATCCGCATTTTACGGAGCGGATATCGTGTGGTAAACTGCCCTGAAGCAGTTGCGATAACAGAAGCTCCTGAAACTCTGAAACAGTTTATGAAACAACGTTTCCGCTGGACTTACGGGATCATGCAAAGCTTTTGGAAAAACCGCGATGCGTGCTTAAATCCTAAATATAAATTTTTAGGAATGGTGGCTTTGCCTAACATCCTGCTGTTCCAAATTCTGTTACCTATCATTGCTCCACTCGCTGATATTATGTTGGTAGCAGGAGTAATTTGGAACCGCCACGATCCGGAAAGTATTCATAAAATAGGTTGGTATTATCTCGTATTTTTTATGATGGATATTTTAGTAAGTATGATCGCATTTATTTTTGAAAAAGAAAAATTCAGTAAGTTAATTTGGCTGATTCCACAACGATTGGTGTATCGCCAGTTAATGTATGTAATCCTTTTTAAGGCGATAAGCAAAGCAATCAAAGGTGAAAGTCAGGGATGGGGCGTGCTTCAGCGAACAGGGAATGTAAAGCTCGTGTTAGCAGAAGTCAAAATATAAAATATTAAAAAGCTTCGTTGCAACTCAACCGGCTTTTTCTTTCAAAAAAATGAAATAGATAGATCAAAATTCCACCGATTGATTTTGCCTTTTCGTCGAATAGAAACAATAATACCAGTTTTAGAATTTAGGTTTACAGTAGTAAATAACGATGTAAAAATCTCATCGAAAACACGTAAATAATTAATCAAAAATAAAATCGAAAAAATGAAAAGAGTATTGATCGTAGCCCTTGCATTAGCAGGTCTTTCCACAGCAGGTATGGCGCAAACCAAAGCCCCTGCGAAAGTGAATGAAGCACCAAAAATGAAGGTAGTTAGTAAAACCGCAACCACTAAAACAGAGGCAAAAGTAGTGTCTCTGCCTAAGGTTGAGAAGAAAGCTACTCCAGCGGTTCATGAGACTGCAAAAAAACCAGTTATCGTAAAAAGTACTGCATCTACAGTTAAAACAGAAACTGTTGCCAAAGCAAAAGCACCGATGATGAAAAAAGATGGCACCCCTGACAAACGTTTTAAAAATCATGCTGCTGCTGTAACAACTCCTTTGAAAAAAGATGGTACACCAGACAAGCGCTTTAAAAGTAATAAGCCAGTAAGCAAAAATTAATTTGATGGTGGTTTGGAGTTAGAAGGTAGCGAGACGTTCGCTACCTTTTTTTATTTTAATGGATCAGCTTTTTTTAACCTCCATTTACTTTTGCAAAAATCGCTATGTCGCTTTGTACAAATGCGGCAAAAGCTTGAGACACGAAAAAAATTAGTTATTTCGCAGAATGAAAAAAATATTTAAAGTTTTTGGATGGATGATTTTTTTATCCATAATCTACCTGTTAACTTCTTGTGACGAACCACAAATTAGATCAGTAACAGCCAACAATACAAAGGAACAAATTGTAACTGCTGACTTAAAACGAGACACAGTTTACAAGACAAATAATTTAATTCTGATTCGGCTTACAAGCCACGTTTATCAGCACATCTCATTTTTAAACACAAACAGTTTTGGCAGAGTAAATTGCAACGGAATGCTTATTGTCAACGATAATCAAGCAATTATTTTTGACACACCCACCGACGATGTAAGTGCTGAAGAGTTGATAAAATATGCAACCGACAATTTGCAATCAAAAATAATTGCAGTCATTCCGACTCATTTTCATGAAGATTGTATTGGCGGAATTGGAGCTTTCGAAAAACATAATATTCAGTCGTATGCTTCCGCAAAAACAAAACAAAAACTAGCAGAAAAAAGAAATATATATTCCGCACGGATGAAGTCTTTCGATGATAGTCTTACATTGAACATAGGCGACAAAAAGATTTTTGTAAACTATTTTGGCGAAGGACATACAAAGGATAATGTCGTTGGATATTTTCCCGCAGACAACGTACTTTTCGGAGGCTGCCTTATAAAAGAAACCGGTGCTTCAAAAGGAAATTTAGAAGATGCGAATACAGACGCCTGGCCAGCCACTGTGTTGAATTGTAAACAACATTTTACGGATGCTAAAATTGTAATTCCCGGTCATGGCAAATCGGGAGGGACGGAATTGTTAGATTATACAATAAATTTATTTCGTTAGGAAATATTTTTTTTATCTGAAGATTGCTAAAGAGCTAAATTGCTATAAATATCTCCCATGAAAAGTTATGTGCTTTCAGCATATATTAGGTTAGCCTGCATTATTATTATTTTGATAGGAGGCGGTTACTTAATCATTGTAGGTGAAGAAATTCTATTACCACTGGCATTCGCATTTATCATTTCCCTGCTTCTTTTGTCTGTATCTAATTTTATGGAAAATAAATTTAAATTTTCCAGAGCCTTAGCAGGTATTGTTTCGGTTTTACTTTTAATAGTAGTAATCTCCGGAATTTTTTATGCGCTAGGTTCCCAGATTGGAGAATTGGGAAAAGAATGGCCCTTATTAAAAACACAACTGAGTACGTTGTTCAATGATATACAAGAGTGGCTGGCCAAAACTTTCAATCTGAATGTGCAGAAGCAAACAGACTATCTAAATAAAAGCGCTCAAAAAGTTTTGAATTCCGGGGGGACCATTATTGAAGAAACAGTTTTGTCTGTTTCTTCAATGGTTTTGATGCTTGTTTTTATCATCATTTATACCCTGTTTATTTTGATCTACCGCGGGCGCTGGATGCGTTTTGTGGTAGCTGCTTTTACTGAAAAAAACAAGCATATTATTTACGACATTTCAGAACACATAAAAAATATTATCCGAAAATATATCACAGGGTTATTTTTTGAAATGGCAATTTTAGTCGTAGCAAGCTGTATTGTGTTTGCAATATTGGGCATCAAATATGTTTTTCTGCTCGGCCTGATAGTGGGTGTTTTTAACCTGATTCCTTATGTCGGAATATTTTCTGCGCTGGCAATAAGTACAGCCATCACTTTTGCTACTGTTGGTTCTACGCAAGCTTTATATGTTGCTATTGCAATTATTTTTATTCACTTAATTGATAGTAATTTTCTAATGCCGAAAATTGTTGGTTCAAAAATCAGGATAAACCCTTTGATGGTAATATTGGGAGTAGTAGCAGGCGAACTATTGTGGGGAATCCCCGGAATGTTTTTATCCATCCCCTACATAGCCATCGCAAAGGTTATTTTTGACAGGATTGAAAATCTTCAATCTTTAGGAATATTATTAGGCGATGAAAAAGTCGAACCCAAAAGTCTGCGTAGAAGAAATAAAAAAACTACTGAGGCAATAAAAGAATCAGAATAAATGCTAAAGGAATTTCTCTCTTTTCTGGATGGGATTGATTTGACCTTCACATTTGTTGCGAACGACGATCGTAAAAGCCAGTAAAGATTACGTAATTCTATTGACATTACTGTGATGCATACCTGAAAATAATCCCAAACTAATCCCCTCGGTATTCAAGAATATCTGCCGGCTGACAATCGAGTGCTTTACAAATAGCTTCCAGTGTTGTAAATCGTATCGCCTTTGCTTTTCCCGTTTTTAAAATAGAAAGGTTAGAAAGCGTTAACTCCACTTTTTCTGAAAGCTCATTCAATGACATTTTTCGCTTAGCCATCATTACGTCAAGGTTTACTATTATTGGCATAAGCTATATTGTTAAATCGTTTTCTGATTGAATTTCCATTCCTCTTTTAAAAATATGCACGATCACAAAAAGTACAATTCCCATGAACAACCATACATCTGCACCCCCTATGCCCAACTCCTGAATGTTGGGAACCTTCATTCCTTTTTTTATAATCCACTCGCTGTAATTGACTCCCCATGCGCAGAACAATCCGATACCAAAAGTGATATAAGAAATGAGCGAGATAAATAAAATAACTTCTCTATTAAAGGGACGGGACGCATCAAGTTTTTTCTTACCTAAAATTTTTATGATCTGGTAAAACAAGATTGCTTTCAAAACTGTCACTATGATGATGTAGATATTCATCACTGTAAAAAAACCTTTGTCATATTCAAACACATTTGACAAATCAACCGGCCTCCAAAACTTTTGCGCCGTGGCCGGATCGAAGATAAATACTGAAAAAGTACTAAAGATAAAAGCACAGGCTTCAATACAAATTCCTATAAATATTATCCAGGAAATCACGTACAGAATCACCGAAATCTGTTTGGTCGTTATTCTAATATCCATAATGTTTAGTTTTTAATTGAAAAAGCAAACGTAATAAATATTTATTGATAAACAATAATTATTTGCCTTTTATTTATAAAATAAATGAATGCTGAGAAATTCGATGAGGAATATTAATCGCAGAATTTTCATGACAACCAGCTAATTTCTTATACCTGATTGCATGTACCTAAGAATATATTTGATTGCTGATTTCCGAATGCTCATTGCTGATTGCTCATTGCTGTTAGCTCATTGCTAAAACCTCATACCTCACACCTGCTACCTCCCACCTAAACCCTCACATAAATCTTCTTCGCATTTAGCAGCCATCCTATTGACCAACAAAATAGCATAAAGCAAACTGCAAAAAGTAGTGATCCAATTGGACCGGAAGCCACGACCTGGAATAGAACGCGATTTATATAATTAAACACACTTTCCTTCCCTCCGATTTTAGTAATGAAAAGCACTACCAAAAAAAGTTCGGAAAGAACATAAATGAACAATGGATTTTTTCCAAATATTTCGAAAAAGCCTGACCAACGCATTGGGTTCCACTTTCTCATTTCCAGAATATAGATTAATAACGAAATGATGATAAGATCCAGACCGCAGGTAAGAAGAACAAATGAACTGCTCCACAATTTTTTATTTATTGGGAAAATAAAATCCCACCATAACGCAAGAAAGATAAGCGCAACGCCTACCATCATTAACTTTGAAATGCATTCAAACGTTTTACCGTTCTTGCGAATAAAACCTCCGGCGAGAAAACCAATCACCACATTCACAATCGAAGGCAACGTCCCCAACCAACCTTCAGGATCAAAAGGAATTCTTTCACCATGATACAGATGATCGTTCCCCATTAAAAATTTATCTAAATGCAGATCTGCGTTACCCAACAAACTGAATGGTTGCAACGGATCTCCAAAACCTATCAGCAGTAACCAATAACCAATCAATAATAACACACTTGCAATAATCAATTTTTTAGGAGAAAGAAAATGCACTAACAAGGAGCCGAAAAAATAGGATAATGCAATTCGCTGAAGAACCCCTAATATGCGGGTATTGCCAATAGGAGATAAAATAAAATCTCCGGCACTATTAAATTCAAAAAAAGGAAACCAACTCATTAGGTATCCAATTAAAAAAATTAAAACCGTTCTCTTAAAAATCTTTTTAAAAAAACTATTATTCCCAATCTGTTCATATTTCTTAAGAGAAAAACTCATTGCATTTCCTACCGCAAATAAGAATGACGGAAACACAAGATCGGTTGGCGTGAAGCCGTGCCAGTTTGCATGCTCTAACGGAGAAAAAGGATCCGCTCCGCTACCAGGAGTATTTACGATAATCATAAAACAAATAGTCATTCCCCTGAAAACATCCAATGCTAAAAATCGCTCCTTCAATGGTTTTATAAAAAAATATTAAGGATCAATAATTTTTGAAGTAATGATGGATAATCCAAACAGGGGAAACATCACGACTCCTTTTTTGTTTTGAGAAACGTTGTTGGAATCGACAAAAGAAATATCCAAAGTGTAGCGGATTTGCTTTTTAGAATCGGCATTATCTTGTACGATAATTGTATCCTCACTAAATCCGGTAATGTCAAACGAATGAATTTTTGGTAGCTTTCTTCGTACTTCATCTTTTGCCTCAATCTGTCTTTTATCCGAATCGAATCGGTGGTTCTCGCAAGACACAAAAAGGAAAGCAAATAATGCCAAAAGAAAAATTGGCTTTCGGGTAGTTATGATTATTAATTGAATATTCAACGTTAGAATGATTACTTGTATTAAACAAGTACCAAATGTAACTACTTTTTTTCGTGCACGTTAACCAAATTTTTACGACCGAAAAGCGTCCGCCACTTCTTGCGAAACGGGAAATAATTTTAATTTAAACTTCCTAAATACTCATGTATTCTTTCTTGTATTCCATCGGCCGCTTACCCGTAAATTCTTTAAACTGTTTATTAAAATTTGAAAGTGTATCAAACCCTGAATCGTAGCTGATCTGCGAAATAGAATCATCGGTTTCGGTTAATAATTTGCAGGCATGTTTCACTCGTATTTCGGTTACAAACCTGGAGAAAGATTTATTATTATGCATGGTGAAATAACGGCTAAAAGAAGTGGGCGTCATGTACACCAGATCGGCAAGTTCACTCAAAGATATTTTACGGGTAAAATTTTTCAGCACAAAAGTATATACCTGGTTAAGCCTTTCATTTTGGCGCTGATGAAAAACCTCGCGCGGCATCACGGATGAGATGTATTGATACTCCTTAGTGAAGGCAAGTAGATTGAGGATAGCAAGCAAATGAATCACACTTTCAATGCCTTGCAAACGTGTCAATTCTTCCATCATTTTTATCACTTTCTTTTTTGTTTCACCAAAAAAATCAATGCCTCTTTTTGAATTGTTTAATAACTTTTTTAGCAGGATCATTTCTTCTTTCTCCATCAGGTGATCGCCTAAAAAGTTTTCATTAAAATAAACAACGATTCCACTGGTTAATAATTTACTATTCTTCCTGAAATAGGCTTCATCGCTGCGCCAAAGGTGAGGAAGATTGGAACCGGTAAAGGTGAGTGCACCGGGTTTAAATGCAGAAATATTATCCCCAATAAATCGGGTACCTGTTCCTGATAGAGGAACAAAAAGTTGACATTCAGAATGCGAGTGCAGTTGGGGATCGAAATGCTTCTCCTTTAGGTATTGAACTAAAAATATTTTTGATTCGGGAATCGTTGACTTATGTAAAACTGCCTTCATATTATTTCGTTCTTTTTACGAAATTAACCGATATAATGATAAGATACAGTTAGAATTGGGTAATTGGTCTTTAGAAATTGCAAGTCCTTTTCAGGAAATTTGAAATATTCATTACCATGATTTAATTACTATGCTCAGGAAAAACTTTCTACTATTTAGTTGCGTTATTGTGCTGGCCGCTTTTACGATAAGCGTTCCAAATACAAAATTATCTAACGAACCGCGCCGGGTTGAAATACTCTTTCTCGGCCATACCAGTAAACATCATAATTCGGAAGTGCTGGCAGATATTTTTACCAAAGAATATTTTAAAGATGGTATTAATATCACTTATACCACGGATCCCAATGATTTGAATGAAAAAACATTAGCGCATTATGACGGTTTGATTTTATACGCGAACTATGATTCCATCACGCCTTCGCAGGAAAAAGCATTGCTCGGTTTTGTGAGAGGCGGTAAGGGTTTTATCCCTATACATTCTGCTTCTTATTGCTTTCGTAATTCTCCCGAAGTGGTGGAAATGATCGGTGGTCAATTTAAAACTCATGGATGGGATTCTTTTCCTTCGGTAATATTAAAGCCCGATAACCCTGTGTTGAAAGGGGTTAACAACTTTACTACAAAAGA
>JBDSHT010000054.1:0-3078 GCA_039918315.1 Ginsengibacter sp.
ATGTGGGTTCCTATTTTTAAACAAAACAGGGAAAATGTTTTGGATGTTTTAAACGAGCACATTTCACAATTAAGAAAATTCAAAAGTTGTTTGGAAAAAGAAAATTATGAGTACCTGACTGAACTCATCGAGAATTCAAATATGATAAAGAAGATTTTAAAATAGTATCAACAATAAAGCAATCGTAAAACAATAATTAAAATTTAATTTCAATGCAAACAGAAACAAAATCCGGGAGTAAATCCATTATGGAAATCTGGAACAAAAGACCTTTAATTATCAGCGGCCCATGCAGTGCCGAATCAGAAGAACAAGTAATTGAAACTGCAAATGCTTTGGCAAAAACCGGAAAGGTTGATGTACTTCGTGCCGGTATTTGGAAACCAAGAACCAAGCCTGGAATGTTTGAAGGTATCGGAGTGAAAGGCTTGCCGTGGATGGCTAAGGCAAAGCAAATTTCCGGATTACCAATTGCTGTGGAAGTGGCCACAGCAAAGCATGTTGAGAATGCGCTGCAATTTGACGTTGATATTCTTTGGATAGGAGCAAGGACCACCGTGAACCCTTTCAGTGTGCAGGAAGTATGCGATGCTTTAAGAGGTGTTGATATCCCCGTGCTGATAAAAAATCCTATCAATCCTGATCTTGAATTATGGTCTGGAGGTATCGAACGTTTACAGAAAGTAGGTATGCAAAATATTGGCATGATTCATCGCGGGTTTTCCAATTATGGCAACACAGAATTCAGAAATGCTCCCATGTGGCATTTGCCGATTGAGATGAAAAGAAGATATCCGGATATGTTATTAGTTTGTGACCCTTCTCATATCTGTGGTAACAGAACTGGTTTACAATCCATTTCTCAAAAAAGTATTGACCTTGATTTTGGTGGCCTGATGATAGAAAGTCATTTGGATCCTGATAATGCATGGAGCGATGCAAAACAACAAATTACACCGGAGATACTTTCCAAAATGTTGGATGAGTTAACCTGGCGTACAGAGAACTCTGACGAAAAAGAATTCCTGACTGCGCTTGCAACTTTGCGGGAACAAATAAATCAGGTAGATGATGAATTGCTGGCATTGATTGGGCAACGCATGAAAATTGCTGATAAAATCGGAACGTATAAAAAAGAAAATAACATCACTATTTTGCAAACGCATCGTTGGAATGAAATTCTTGCAAAAGCTTTTGCCAAAGGCGAAAAGTTTGGATTAAGCCAGGATTTTATTACCAAATATTTTGACGCTATCCACATGGAAAGTATCAATCACCAAAATAAAATAATGAATGATTAATAAAGAAATTGTTCCGCTTCAATACAGCTTTTCAGGTAAGATTGTAAAAGCTTATTTCAATGGAGAATTTTCATTGGTAGATAAATTGTTGGAGAATGAAAATGTAATTTTCATCACAGATGAAAACGTTTTTAAAGCTCATGAGCAAAAATTTGAATCCCGAAAAGCAATCGTAATCAAGGCAGGAGAACTATTTAAGAACCAACAGACTGTTGATGGAATTATTCAACAGTTGATTGAAATGAATGCTGATAGGAAAACGTTCATCGTTGGTGTAGGCGGCGGTGTGGTGACGGACATCGCTGGTTATGTTGCTTCAGTTTATATGCGCGGAATTCGTTTTGGTTTTGTACCCACAAGTATTTTAGCAATGGTTGATGCGTCTATCGGTGGCAAGAATGGAGTGGATGTTGGGGTATATAAAAACCTTGTTGGTGTCATCAATCATCCTGAGTTTTTGTTGTACGACTTTTCCTTTTTACAAACCTTGCCACAGGATGAATGGATCAGTGGCTTTGCAGAAATTATTAAACATGGCTGCATAAAGGATGAAGCACTCTTTGTTAACCTGGAGTCAAAATCGCTTGAGGAATTTCAAGAGAATGAAATATTAATCGGGAGAATTGTTGAGCAAAATGTAAACCTCAAATACAGTGTGGTGTCCAATGATGAAACTGAAACGGGCGAAAGAAGATTGTTGAATTTTGGTCATACGATTGGTCACGCTATTGAGAATGCGAGCGGCCTTCTACACGGCTTTGCTATTAGCATTGGCATGATTGCAGCCTGCAAAATATCAGAGACTGTTAATGGTTTTTCAAAAGAAGATACCGGCCGTGTTGTTGACCTACTTTCAAAATATGGATTGCCGGTTTCACTTGCTATTGATAAAGAAAAAACCTGGGACATTCTTCTTCACGATAAAAAGAAGTCAGGAACAGATATGAATTTTGTGGTGCTTGATTCAATAGGAAAAGGTTCGGTAGTGAAAATTCCTTTGGATGAATTGAAGCAAATTTTTTCTCAAATTCAGTAAATAATTTATTAGGCAAAATATTCAAATTTCACAAAGTGACAGTAACTGTTTCTCCTTCTATTGTGTCGGGTACACTGAATGCACCTCCTTCGAAAAGCAGCGCACAAAGGGCTTGCGCGGCTGCGTTGCTAACTCCGGCAACAACCATTATCGATAATTTTGGTAATAGTAATGACGAGCAGGCTGCGCTGCATATCATTTCGAAATTGGGCGCTGTAGTAAATAAAGTAAATAATCAATTGGTAATTTCTTCCTCCGATTATATTTTTAAATCAGCTTTTCCCGAAAAGAATCTTTTGATTAATTGTGGTGAAAGCGGTTTGTCTATGCGAATGTTTGCACCTATTGCTGCGCTTTTTAATTTCGATATAACCTTCACTGGTGAGGGAAGTATTTTAACACGGCCAATGGATTTCTTTGATACTCATTTTCCATCATTGGATGTTGAAATACATTCTAACAGTGGAAAATTGCCGGTAACAATTAAAGGACCCTTACATCCGAAACCTATTTCTGTCAATGGTTCTATGAGTTCTCAATTTTTAACAGGACTTCTTTTTGCGTACGCAAAAGCGTGTACAGTCCCTGTTAGTATCCAAGTGGAAAATCTACAAAGCCGTCCTTATATTGACCTGACACTTTCTGTTTTACGTCACTTTGGATTTCATATTGAGCATAGGAATTATGAAACCTTTACTATTTTACCACGTGATCCTTTAATGGCGCACAGTGTGAAATATA
>JBDSHT010000055.1:0-18630 GCA_039918315.1 Ginsengibacter sp.
GAGATTATCGATTATTTGGCAGCAGCCCGGAAGCACAATTGGTGGTAAAAAATAATACAGCCGTGATGCATCCTATTGCAGGTACCTACAAGAGAACAGGAAATGATGTGGCAGATGAGCAATTAGCGAATCAACTTTTATTGGATAAGAAAGAAAACGCAGAACATGTAATGCTTGTTGACCTTGCAAGAAATGATTTAAGCAGGGTTTGCAAAAATGTAAACGTGAGTCGTTTCTGTGAAGTACAATATTTTTCTCACGTGATTCATTTAGTAAGTGAGGTGAAAGGAACCGTTGCAGAAAAATCAAATCCATTGGAATTATTGGGCGTTACTTTTCCCGCAGGAACGCTTAGCGGCGCACCTAAATACAAAGCGATGCAACTGATTGACGAGTATGAAAAAAGCAATAGAGGTTACTATGGAGGCAGCATTGGTTTTATAGGGTTCAATGGTGACCTCAATCACGCGATCATGATACGGACTTTTTTAAGTAAAGATAATTGCCTCAATTACCAGGCGGGAGCGGGGATAACAATTTCGTCTAACCCTGATAGTGAGCTACAGGAAGTAAAGAATAAATTAAATGCACTTACAGCGGCAATTGACTCCGCACAAAAAATATAATGATGAATAAGATTTTAATTTTTGATAATTATGATTCGTTCACCTATAATCTCGTTCACGTGGTGGAAAAGATAATTGATGGTGATGTTGATGTGTTCCGAAATGATAAAATTGCGTTGGATGACATTGAGAAGTATGACAAGATTATTTTATCTCCCGGTCCTGGACTTCCATCTGAATCTGGATTATTATTGCCACTTATTAAACGTTTTGCACCCACCAAATCCATACTGGGCGTTTGTTTGGGACAACAGGCGATTGCTGAAAGTTTTGGCGGTAGCCTTGTGAATTTAAAGGAGGTTTACCACGGTGTTGCTACTAAAATAAAAGTGCATAAAGACAGATCAACTTCGGAAAATGATTTGTTTCGTTCGCTTCCTGTCGAATTGGAAGTTGGTCGCTACCATTCGTGGATTGTAAATAAAGAAGATCTTCCATCTGAACTTGAAATAGTAGCTGAAGATGAAAATGGTTTTATCATGGCGTTACGTCACAAAACTTTTGATGTGCAGGGAGTTCAGTTTCATCCAGAAAGTGTGTTGACGCCTGATGGCGAAAAGATGATGCGTAACTGGCTACAGGCAGATGTTGTGGCTGCTTCGATTTAATTTTTTGATCCTATAATTCTCTTTCAATGAAAAAAGTATTACAATATTTATTTGAACATAAAACCCTCTCCAGGGAAAAGGCCAGGGAAGTGTTGGTGAACATTTCTTCAGGAATGTATTCTGATGCAGAAATCGCTTCCTTCACCACGGTGTTTCTTATGCGAAGCATTACCATCCCTGAATTGTTGGGTTTTGGTGATGCGTTAATGGAACTATGCGTACCCGTAAAGCTTGATGGATACAGGGTTTTGGACATTGTAGGCACTGGTGGTGATGGAAAAAACACTTTTAATATTTCAACACTTAGTTGTTTTATTGTGGCGGGTGCCGGCCAATCTGTTGCAAAGCATGGAAATTATGGAGCTACCTCCATTAGCGGATCTAGCAATGTAATGGAGACATTGGGATACCGTTTTTCTTCGGAAAATAAAAAACTGTTGCATGAATTGGATGAAACAAACATTTGCTTTATGCATGCGCCTTTGTTTCATCCTGCATTAAAAGTGGTAGGACCAGTTCGGAAAAATTTAGGTGTCAGAACGTTTTTTAATATGCTTGGCCCGATGGTGAATCCTGCAGTTCCGCAAATACAAATGGTCGGCGTTTACAATCTCGAGATGGCGCGTATATATTCTTATCTTTTGCAGCAGTCGCAATCAAAATTCATGATCATTCACAGTCTGGATGGTTATGATGAAATCTCACTAACTGGCGATACAAAAGTCATTACTAATGATGGGGAGAAAATACTTTCGGCGAATTATTTGGGAAAAAGAACAGTGAGTCCGAACGATATTTATGGAGGCAACTCGACAGACGAAGCAGCGAAAATATTTTTATCCATTTTAAAAGGTGAAGGTAGCTGGGCACAGAACGCTGTGGTGATGGCTAATTCAGCAATGGGACTTCTTGCCACTGGAAATTATAAATCGTATGATGAGTGTTATGCCTTGAGTGTAGAAAGCCTGGAAAGTGGAAAAGCCTATCAGAATTTTAAAAAATTAATGAGCCTTCAGTGATGAATATACTTGATACAATTATTGCTGCGAAGAATATAGAGATTACCGAACGAAAGGAATTGGTTCCTTCACTTCATCTTGAAAAAATGCCTTTTTTTAAGAGAGATACTTTGTCTTTTAGGGATTTTTTATTGGATGATTTAAAAACAGGAATCATTGCTGAATTTAAAAGACAATCACCTTCGAAAGGAATTATAAATGATACATCATCTGTTCAGGAAGTCACTGCTGAATACGCGAAACATGGTGCCAGTGCGATTTCTGTGTTAACGGACGAAGCGTTTTTTGGAGGCCGCCTGAATGACCTTGTAGAGGCAAGAACGCAGAATATTCCACTACTTCGCAAAGATTTTATGATCGATGAATACCAGTTGATTGAAGCGAAAGCTTTTGGCGCTGATATTATTTTATTGATAGCTGCGTGCCTGAGTCCATTGGAGGTAAAATCTTTATCTACTTTTGCCAAAAAATTAGGATTGAGTGTCTTACTTGAAATTCATACTGAGGAGGAACTGGAGCATATTCATGATAGTGTGGATGTGATAGGAATTAACAACCGGAATCTAAAAAATTTCGAAGTTGATATACAGCATTCCATTGACCTTGGAAATAAAATTCCAGGGGATAAATTGAAAATTGCAGAGAGTGGAATTCACGATGTAGCAACAATAAAATTGCTTCAGCAGAATGGATTCAATGGATTCTTAATGGGTGAAAAGTTCATGAAGGAAAAGAACCCGGGGGAAGCATTTAGAAATTTTGTGAACGAATTGAAAAGCTAATATTTAATATTTATAAAGAAACATAGATGATAATAAAAGTGTGTGGCAATACGGATTTAAGCCAATTGAAAGGGTTAGAGAAGATGGGAGTGGATTATGCAGGTCTAATTTTTTACGATCCTTCGCCAAGAGCGGTTCTTAATAAATTGGATGCTGAAAAGGTGAAAGAATTGAGCATTAAAAAGGTGGGAGTTTTTGTTAATGAAGAGGTCTCTTTCATTTTAGAAAAGGTAGAAGAGTTTGGATTATCAGTGGTTCAATTGCATGGAGATGAAACCCCGTCATTCTGCAGCCTCGTGAGCGATCACGTCAAAGTAATTAAAGCCTTTCGTATTCAGGAAAAACACGTGGATATTGATTGGATGGTAAAAGAGTATGATGAAGTGTGCGATTATTATTTGTTTGATAAGGGATCCAAAGGTTTATATGGTGGGACCGGTGAAAAATTTAATTGGGATGTTTTACAAGAATCTAAAATTGATAAGCCGTTTTTTTTGAGTGGCGGAATTGAGATTGAAGATGCTGAAAGATTGATCGCATTCCAACATCCATTTTTTTATGGAATTGATATTAATACACGGTTTGAAATAAATCCGGGAATTAAGGACATGGCAAAGGTTAGAGAATTCGTAACAATTTTAAAACAGAAAGTTTAAAACAGCAATCATGTGGACAGTTAATGAAAATGGGTACTACGGCGAATTTGGTGGTGCTTACATCCCTGAAATGTTACATAATAATGTAGAGCAACTTAAAAATAGTTATTTGCAGATCATGGCTGAAAAATCATTTAATGATGACTTTAATTCGCTGCTAAAAAATTATGTCGGCAGGCCCACGCCACTGTACCTGGCCGGAAATTTAAGTGAAAAGTATGGTGCAACTATATTTCTAAAACGGGAAGACTTATGCCACACAGGTGCGCATAAAATCAATAATACAATCGGTCAAATATTACTGGCCGAGCGCCTTGGGAAAAAAAGAATAATCGCTGAAACGGGAGCTGGCCAACATGGTGTAGCTACAGCAACTGTGTGCGCTCTCAAAGGTTTGGAATGCATTGTATATATGGGTGAAAAAGACATTGAAAGGCAGGCTCCAAACGTGGCAAGAATGAAAATGTTAGGTGCTAAAGTAGTTCCTGCACTCAGTGGAAGTAAAACCTTGAAAGATGCCACCAACGAGGCTATTAGAGATTGGATCAACAATCCGGAAGATACTTATTATTTGATAGGCAGTGTAGTTGGCCCACACCCTTATCCTGATTTGGTAGCTCGTTTCCAGAGCGTGATTAGTGCAGAAATTAAAATGCAGTTGGAAGACATTACAGGAAATAGTTTACCTGATTATGTTATAGCCTGCGTCGGCGGTGGTAGCAATGCTGCAGGAGCGTTTTATCATTTTTTGGATGACGAATCTGTACAATTAATTGCAGTGGAAGCTGCGGGTGAGGGAGTCAATAGTGGAAAAAGTGCAGCAACTTCTCAATTGGGAACTGTCGGTATTTTGCATGGCAGCAAAAGCCTTGTGATGCAAACAGAAGACGGCCAGGTGATAGAACCACACAGCATTTCAGCCGGTCTTGATTATCCGGGTATAGGTCCGATGCATGCTAATTTATTTGTGGGAAAAAGGGCACAATTTTTAAACGCCACAGATGCGGAATCGTTGGCTTCAGCATTTGAATTGGCTAAGTTAGAAGGAATTATTCCGGCATTGGAGTCTGCTCATGCATTGGCTGTTTTGCCAAAAATGAAATTTGAAAATACAGATATAGTTGTAATAAATTTAAGTGGAAGAGGAGATAAAGACATGGATACTTATATGAAGTACATCTAGAAAATAAATTTTTATTCTTTGAATTTGAAATTATAAATGTTCGATATTTTTTTTAATACACAATGATATGGTGAATCGTATTTCAGAATTATTTTCAAGAAAAGATAAAGAAGTATTAAGCATATACTTTACTGCAGGCTTTCCTAAACTGACTGACACAAATAAAATACTTTCTTCATTGTGCAGTCGAGGTGCTGATATGATTGAGATTGGGATGCCGTACAGTGATCCTCTTGCCGATGGTCCGGTGATTCAAAACAGCAGCATGCATGCGCTCGAAAACGGAATGTCCATCAAAGTTTTATTTGAACAGTTGGAAGAATTTAGTAAGACGGCAACAAGCGAGTGTAAAAAAACACCTTTGATTCTGATGGGTTATTTGAATCCGGTTCTGCAATTTGGTTTTGAGAAATTCTGTACTACAGCCAGCTCATTAGGCATAGATGGAATTATTCTACCCGATCTTCCGATCATTGAATATGAAAAAGAGTATAAGAAAATTTTGGATCAAAATAATTTGAGCTTCATTTTTTTAATTACCCCTGAAACTTCGGAAGAAAGAATTTGTAAAATAGACGAGTTAAGCACTGGTTTCATTTACGCAGTTTCATCATCTTCCATCACCGGAAGTGCTACAAATATTCAAGCGCAGCAAGATTATTTTCAAAGAATTAAGAATATGAATTTGAAAAATAATGTGTTAATTGGTTTTGGAATCCGAGATCGCCAGACATTTACCGCCGCCTGCAAACACGCTACCGGCGCTATTATCGGCACAGCATATATAAATGCGATTGCACAAAGTGGCGATATTGAGAAAACTACTTCATCGTTTCTTAACTCAATTTTGGATAAGGGGTAATTCCCCTCCTGATTTTATAATTTATATTTGTTGTTTAATAAATGCGACATGAAAAAATTATTTTTCCTTTTTCTTGCTATTCCTTTTTTTGCTTTAGCGCAAACAAAAACTACTGATAAATCTCCGGGCAGTTTCGAATTAACTGGAACGGTTACAGGATATAATGATGGAACACCCGTTTCTTTTTTGGATGAAAGAACAGGTCAACCGGTGCAACAGGCAACGATTGAAAAAGGCAAATTTGTGATATCAGGAAAGCTGGATCAGCCAACATTTAAAACGCTCGTATTTGATAATCAACAACCAGTAGTTCCTCTTTTTTTAGAAAGCGGAAAGCTTACTTTGAAAGGTGATAAAAACACTATCAATCAACTTACCGTTACAGGCTCTGAATCCCACAAACAATATACAGAGTACATTGGACAAATCAAACCATATTATGTTTTATTTACTCCCTCGGAAACACATGATCCGGCATTAGTTGATTCTTTTAAAAGAGCGTGCGAGGCCTTTGTAGTAAAGTATCCTTATTCATACGTGAGTCCGATTGCATTGATTCAAATGGCTCAGATATCTCATGATTTTGTGCAAGCAGAAAAATCATTTAAATCGTTGGATTCAAAAGTAAAACGGAGTGACCTGGGTGTGTATCTGAGCCAGTTTATTGCAGAAGGAAAAATCAATCCTATTGGGTCAGTCATCACTGATTTTTCACAGGAGGATGCGTCAGGAAAATCAGTAAGTATTTCTTCTTTTAGAGGTAAATATGTGTTGATAGATTTTTGGGCTAGTTGGTGTCGTCCTTGTCGCCAGGAAAACCCAAATGTGGTAGCAGCTTTTCAAAAATACAAGTCTAAAAATTTTACAGTTTTAGGAGTTTCTTACGACCAGGTAAAACAAGCATGGGTAAGCGCCATTGAAATGGATCATTTGGATTGGACCCAGGTTAGTGACTTGCAAGGTTGGAACAATGCAACTGCAGCAATATTTAATATTAAGAGTATTCCGCAAAATATTTTAATCGGTCCTGATGGTAAAATAATCGCCAAGAATCTTCGTGGGCCTGCATTGCAAACAAAACTCAGTGAAATTTTAGAATAAAAAATCACGTTCCCTTTTACAGATTTGAAAATATTATTGCAATTGCCTTTTGTATAATTGGACTGTATTTTCCAGTCCGAAATAAAGTGCGTCGCATATCAATGCATGGCCAATGGATACTTCTAAAAGTCCGGGAATATGCTTTGAAAAATATTGAAGGTTTTGCATGTCAAGATCGTGGCCTGCATTAATTCCTAAGCCCAACCCGACGGCTTTTTTAGCGGCTGCAACATAAGGTGCGATAGCGTTTTCTTTATTGCCATTTTGAAATTCACGGGCATAACTTTCTGTATATAATTCGATGCGATCAGTGCCGGTTTCTTTTGCTCCTTCTATCATTGTTTCGACAGGATCTACAAAAATGGAAACCCTGATTCCTTCACTTTTAAAAAGCGAAATTATCTCAACCAGGTACTGTTTGTTTTTTATCGTATCCCAGCCATGATCACTGGTCAACTGACCTAATTCATCGGGAACCAATGTTACTTGCGCAGGTTTATTAGCAACAACAAGATCTATAAATTTTTGTTCTCTGGGGTTGCCTTCAATATTGAACTCAGTCGCGATATTTTTTTTCAAATTAAAAACATCTTCGTACCTGATGTGTCTTTCATCAGGGCGTGGATGCACCGTGATTCCATCGGCGCCAAATGCTTCTATGTCGAGCGCTGTCTTGATCAGGTCAGGATTATTTCCCCCGCGTGAATTTCGAAGCGTGGCGATCTTGTTTATGTTTACTGATAATTTTGTCATGTGATTGCAAATTTACAATTTGTTCGTAATGCCGCAGAACGCATTTAATTTTACTTCTAAAGATTGAATCCTGAACATGATTAATTTAAAAAGCATCATCGAAAAATTTGGTTCCAAAGGAGAAAAAACCGGTTGGTGTTATATTTTTATTTCTCAAGAGCTTGCCGAACTTTTAAAGCCGGGTTGTAAAAAATCTTTTCGCGTGAAAGGAAGATTAGATCAATTAAAAATTGAAAAAGTTAGCTTGATTCCGATGGGAGAGGGCGATTTTATAATGGCCGTAAATGCCACGATGAGAAAAGCATTGGGAAAGCAGCAAGGCTCTGAAGTGTCCGTTAACATTGAAGAAGACAAAAGTATCCTGGAGATTAACGAGGAATTTCTGGAGTGCCTTTCTGATGAGCCATCAGCTCTTGAATTCTTTAATTCTCTTGCTCCCGGTCATCGGCGATATTTTAGCAACTGGATCGACACAGCGAAAGCCAATGAAACCAGGGCAAAACGAATTGCTCAGGCCATTACAGGCTTACAGAAAAAAATGGATTATGGAGAAATGATCCGGTGGAATAAAAGCAAAAGTATTGGATGATTCGAAATTGATTATTCAACGATTCCGCTCCGGCTATTTTTTAAACTTTGAATTTCCTTTTGTAAATTTTCCATCTTTTCTAAAAGATAATTTATGGTTTCAATGCCCTCGATATTTATATCCAGATCATAATGCAGGCGAATAAATTTTTCAAGTTTACTCATTTCATCTGCATGAATGTAAGTTGTGTGTTGAACTGATTTTACATTGATCAGACCTGAATTGTCCAACGAATCGATAAAGGAATATTCAATGTCATGAAACATGCAAAAATCTTTGGCAGGTATTAATTCTTCCGGTGTCATGAGAAAATATTTTAAGAAGATATTTCCGATAATTGGGTAAATAAATCCTTTTGTTTCTGAGTTAAATTAGTGGGCAATTTTATATTCCACGTAATATATAAATCTCCAAATTGATCTTCCTTTTTATAGACTGGAAACCCTTTTCCTTTTAGCCGTAACTTAGTCCCATTTTGGGTTTCAGCGCTCACTTTTAGTTTCACTTTACCGCTTAAAGTTTCCACTGTTTTTTCACCACCCAACAAGGCAGTGTATAAATCTATGTCTTCGGTTTTGTAAAGATCATTCCCCTCCCGCCGGTACTGGGTATCATTATTAATAACAAATGTGATTAACAAATCTCCGTTTGGTCCTCCATTGGCACCCTCACTACCGTATCCTTTTAATCGAATCACTTGCCCGTTTTCTACACCGGCAGGAATGGTAATCCGAACATTTTTTCCGTTAATAGTAACAACTTGTTTGTGGGTGGCATACACATCGCTGAGTCGCAATTGTAATTCCGCATTAAAATCCTGGCCTCTGTATTTTGTTGGATTTCTCCTTCCTCTGCTGCCTCCGAAAAGTGATTCAAAAAAATCTGAGAAACCACCTTCATCACCTTGCGAATAAGTATAATCACCAAAACCTCCACCACCTCTTCCAAATCCACCACTACCCTGAGATCCTTGCTGGCGTGCTTTTTCGTACTGATCCGCATGTTTCCAGTTTTCGCCATACTGATCATATTTTTTTCTCTTATCCTCATCGCTTAAAACTTCATTGGCCTCATTGATCTGCTGAAATTTTTTATGAGCTTCCTTGTCATTTGGATTTACATCCGGGTGAAATTTCCGGGCCAGTTTACGATAGGCTTTTTTTATTTCATCTTTGGAAGCGCTTTTAGCTACTCCCAGTGTTTTATAATAATCAACGAAATCCATTTGCTTATATTAACTTTTATATTTTGTTTTCAATTATTAATTCATTGAGATCACGTCTAACAGTATTTCTCAACTCCAAAACCTTACCACAATTTGCGTTTAGAAATAAGTTCTAAAAACTATTCCGATACCCATTTCATTGCAATACCAATATCGTTCATCATAAATCCCTTCGTCTTTGCGGGTATTAATTTTCCAAAAACGTCTGTGAAGTTTTTAATACTTTTTTTGTGTGTTACAATAGCCAACTTATTCCAGTCTGTAAAATACACAAAACCCAGGAGCGCATCCCTGAACCACGCACCCGGCGAGTAATTAGTTAGCGGCGTATTGATCACCAACAAGTAATTAATTTTTCCATACTCTTTATAAATTTTATCAACCAGGGGATTAATAATATTTATGTAGTCCTCAGCCGTAACTTTTCCCGTTGCTTTAAACCCTGCAACAGCAGGGGGTAAGCCTTTAATTATTTCAATCATAATTTGAAATTTAATTGAATTAATGGGGTAGGATCCTCGTAAAGTTAGTCGATGTTTTTGGAAAAAATATTGTTAAAGAAATTATAGTGAATGTTGGAGTTTTGTTTCATTCAAATTCATGAATGCCCTCCAATTTCATGGATGCATCTTTATGTAAAAGAATTTTTATTATTAAAATCAATGCGGTTAACGCAAAGATTCCACCAATAATCCAGTTCAAGAGAGAATGATTATTGTTTAATTTTTCTCCAATATATTTTCCTCCAAAAATAAATACACAACTGCCGAGAAACGTACCGATGGCGATTCCTACGATGTATAAATTGTAAAATGAGTTTTTTGGAATCAATATTTTTTTGGTAAAAAGCACTGTGCTCCATCCAAACCAAAAAGGAATCTGAACCGGGTTGATGGCACAAAGCATGGTGCCCAGAAGAAATCGATTTATAGTATTGTTTAGCATTGCATTTCCTGCATTCGCTGATGGATGTAATGCTGCCCAAAAACTTCCGATAGCAAGCGCAAGAACGATGGCGACAGTGATCCATTCCATCCATTTAAATAATTTCTTTTGTTTCTTGATCCAGTTGATGCCAATCAAAGAAATTCTGACATAAATCATTTCAACAACTATGCAACCAAAGGTAAAATAAAATGCCGGCCTTATTCCCTCATGAATGCTGATCTGCATGCCAGCTACATTTGTAGTGCCCAAAGGCAACGAACCTAAAAAGCTTACCAGCATTCCCCAAAAAAAGACTTTTACCAGCGCCATAAAATTATTGCTTCCTTGCGTTTACTTTGAATGAAATTTTTACTTTGTCACCTAACACTGCACTTTGAGCACCTACGCCATAGTCAAGTCTGTCTATGTCAAATTCTCCAGAAAAGCTATATCCATCGCTCGTTTTCTCTGCCTTGAACGGAAATGAAATAGAATGGGTACTATCCCGAATTGTAAAATTTCCGGTAAAAAAATAAAAGCCTTCACTCGTCTTATTGGTATTGCTAATTTTTGTTGATTTCAAATTAATTAAAGGAAATTTTTTAACGTCAAAATAATCGTTCGTTCGCAAGCTTTTATCTCTGGAATCATTATCTGTATTGATACTTGCGGCATCAACAGATAAATTAACCATACTTGAACTTATATTTTTAGCGTCAAAAAGTATTTCACCTTTTAGTCCGGTGAAATCGCCGGCAGCATTAAATCCAAAATGCTTTATTACAAAGTGTACATTACTTCCCGCATCTCCGGGAACATAGTTTTGGGCAGTTGCAGAAAGGGAAATGAAGGTTACAAAAATGAAAAGGTATTTGATCATAGATTTTTTTTAAGGGATAATTTTATCCGCTTCATTAATAATTTTAAAATATTTTTTTGTGGTAATTCTAAAACGAACACCTTTTAAAAATGGCCAATATTGTACACCTTGTTTAAAATTGTAGCGGCTTATTTTATAAAGAATTTTCCAGTGTTTTAATATTTCATTATAGGCTTCGGAAAGCCGGTATCCCGTATCATAAAAATGATTGGGCTCTGCACCACAACCATTGTACTCCAGTATTACAAAATTTTTGCCCTCTTTTAATTCCTCAATCGAATTGCACATTATGTCATAGCGACCGTAAAAAAAATCATTTATGTCGAGACTTATTTCATCCAAAGTATGCGTCAATGTATCTGTTATTTCTTTGCTTAAATCTATGAAATGGGCACCCCTGTTATGATTGCCGGCATAGCTCAAAATGTATTTCTCCCCTTCGGGGATAATGTTTTTAAAATTATTTTCATGCTTTGGACGTAATTCGTCCAGCCGCTTGTTGGATTTAGAATTCAGCATGATCAATTGCTCGAGCGTATGGTTGCCATCGCCTGTTACCTGCATGGGCACTTTCTGAAGAAAACCTGTGATGGTTCCTTTTTTTTCAAAAGGATACCGATAGTAAAAAAGACTTACTTCCAAAGGATATTTTACAAAATCCTGGATAAAATATTCTACAGGAATTTTTTCGTGATAGATTCTTAAATGTTCTTCTGTATCAATTTTTCTGAAAAGAATTCCCTGGCCACCAATTTCGGGTTTTACAATTAAAGGATATTTTATTCCTTCAAGTTCCAGATTTTTTATGATGGTTGAAAAAATTTCTTTTGGCTTTACATTAAAATATTTTGGACGCAGGTGCGGAGGCAAAAGATCATGCATTTCTTTTTTTGGTTCGCCATCCATTCCACCGAAAGTGAGTTTAGGATTACTGGGTGTAAAAAACCAAACCGAACCCGATCGTATCATGTACCAAAGCCACACAGGGACGATAGGCGCATACAACAGCTTAAAAGGCCATTGTTCCCAATTTTTTATTTTCTTAATCAAGTTCATTATGTAGCGATGTCTTTAAATCCAAAGATGAAAATCGAATGTAACGCAGTTAATATTTAGCACATGATAAAATATGTATAAAAAATTTTAAACACCCGTTCGACTTGTGATGGCAAAAATAAGTGTAATGAACAAAACCTGCTGTGGTCGGTGATAATTGTTTGTTGTATTTTAGCAGCATAAAATTGAGGATGATGCATATACCTACCATGGCCGAATTGGCCGCAGAAAATAAAAAACCGGAGATCCTATTTTTTGTTGGATGTTCCGGCAGCTATGACCAGCGTGCTCAAAAAATTACCAAAGCTTTTGCAACAATCTTAAATAAAGTTGGAGTCAATTACGCCATCCTTGGAAAAGAGGAAGTATGTAACGGCGACCCTGCACGTCGCGCGGGAAATGAATTTTTATTTCAAATGATGGCGTATCAAAACATGCAATTGCTGGATGGTTACGGCGTTAAAAAAATTGTGACAGCTTGCCCTCATTGTTTTAATATTTTCAAAAATGAATATCCTGTTTTGGGAGGTAATTATGAGGTGATTCATCACGCTACATTTTTACAACAATTGATTGATGAGGGAAAAATTGTAATGAAAGAAGACGGTGTTTTTAAAGGCAAGAAGATCACCTATCACGACAGTTGCTACCTTGGTCGTGCCAATGGTATTTACGAAGCGCCCCGGAAAGTTTTGGAAGCCATGGATGTAGAATTGGTGGAAATGAAAAGATGTAAAAGCAACGGCCTATGCTGCGGAGCCGGCGGAGCGCAGGTGTTTAAAGAAGAAGAAAAAGGCACAACCCGAATTAATACTGAACGTACAAAGGAAGCAATTGGTACGGGAGCAAAAATTATAGCATCTAACTGTCCGTTTTGTATGACTATGTTGAGCGATGGCGTGAAAGCAAATGAAAAGGAAGAAGAAGTGCAGGTGCTTGATCTTGCTGAGTTGATAGTACAAAGCATGGAATAGAAAATGTTTCAGAAATATATTTTTTTCTTCCTACTTACAATCCAAAAAAAATAATAACAAATACAAAATGGCTGAAGAGAAGAGCCTCAATTTCATTGAGGAAATAATAGAAGCAGACCTCGCCGCGGGGAAGTACAAAGAAATACTTACGCGCTTTCCGCCGGAGCCAAACGGCTATCTACACATTGGGCACGCAAAAAGTATTTGTCTCAATTTTGGTCTTGCAGAGAAATATAAAGGCAGCACGAATTTAAGATTTGATGATACCAATCCTGTTACAGAGGATACTGAATATGTTGACAGCATTAAAGAAGATATCAGTTGGCTGGGATTTAAATGGGCTAATGAATTTTATGCAAGTGATTATTTCGACACTTTGTATAGTTATGCTGTAACCCTTATCAATAAAGGGATTGCGTATGTAGATGACAGTTCCTCAGAAAAAATTGCTTCGGAAAAAGGTACCCATACTGAACCCGGAACTGCCAATGAATTTAGGAGCCGAAGTATTGAAGAGAATCTTCGTTTGTTCGAAGAAATGAAAGAAGGAAAATACAAAGATGGCGACAAAGTATTGCGTGCAAAAATTGATATGTCTTCGACAAATATGCACTTCCGTGATCCGGTGATGTACAGGATCAAACATGCGCATCATCACCGAACCGGCAATGATTGGTGTATATATCCCATGTATGATTTTGCCCACGGACAGAGTGATAGCATTGAGAAAATAACCCATAGCATTTGTACGTTGGAGTTCATTCCTCACCGTCCATTATACGATTGGTATATTGAAACTTTAGAGATTTTTCCTTCGCATCAGTACGAATTTGCCCGATTGAATATGACCTATACAGTGATGAGTAAACGAAAATTACTCCAACTGGTAAATGAAGGATTCGTGTCTGGTTGGGATGATCCGCGGATGCCCACCATATCTGGTCTTCGTAGAAAGGGATATACTCCTTCGAGCATAAGAACTTTTTGCGAAAAAATTGGTGTGGCGAAGAGAGATAATCTGATTGATATTAGTTTGCTGGAGTTTTGCATTCGTGAAGAATTGAATGCGACAGCACAACGTGCCATGGCAGTGTTGAATCCGGTGAAGTTAATTATTGATAATTATGAGACCGGTGCGTCTGAGGAATTGCCAACAGAAAATCTTCCCAATGATCCTGGTAATACGCGAATGATTTCATTCTCCAAAGAACTCTGGATAGAGCAAGAGGATTTTATGGAAGAGCCGGTAAAAAAATGGTTTAGGCTAGCGCCCGGACAAATGGTTCGCCTGAAAAGTGCGTACATTATAAAGTGTGAAAATTTTACAAAAGATGAGCAGGGTAATGTTTCGGAAATTCATTGCACCTACATTCCCGAAAGCAAAAGCGGACACGATATCAGCAATTTAAAAGTGAAAGGCGTTATACATTGGATCGATGCTCCCACTGCGATTCATGCGAAAGTTAGGATGTATGATCATTTGTTTTTGACGGAAAACACTGCTGCAGAAGAAGGTGATTTTAAAGATCAGATTAATCCAAATTCGTTGGATATTAAAAATGCTTTTGTTGAACCATTTCTTGCAAATGCAAAGGCCGGTGTGCATTTTCAATTTTTACGCAACGGATATTTTTGCGTAGATCCAGATTCGGGAACTGATAAAATTGTGTTCAACAGAACCGTAAGTTTAAAAGATAGTTTTAAGGCTGGTGCCTGATAAAAATAATTAATTGAAAAAGGCTTGTCATTACGGCAAGCCTTTTTTTATGCTACCGGTGTGCTTTCAGGTATTCAACGGCTCCGTTCGGTTTACTAATTTCTAAGAAATAAATATTTTCATTTTTGGGGATAATCTTTATTCTATAGTTTTTGTTATCAGCAATATTTATAAATTGATTGCTAAATAGCAATTGACCAGCAGAGTTGAAAACATTGATGTTGTATTTTCCCGCGATTTGGTTTTTGAATTGCAGGTTTATTATATTGTTGATGATGGGATTTGGTACAATCTGAATTGTCGGATTTCTACTTTCGATAGTCACTTTTACAATCCGGCTGTAAGTGATTTCTCCGTTTCTTTCTATAATTCCTAAGCGATAAAAATGAATACCAAGATCTGGTTTTACATCAAGCAAATCGTACGTTCCAGCGTTTTTAGGTGTCAGTTCCGCTACAGTTTTAAAATGAATATTATCGGTAGAAGATTCAATAAAGTATTTCACCACGTTTATTTCATTTTCGGTTTGCCATTCTAAAAGTATATCACTATTTTTCGCATAAGCATTCCATTTAGTAAGTAAAATGGGTAGTGATCCTTCCGCTGTCTTAAACAGAATGTAGAAACGTTTACTGTCTTGTGAACCTAAGTCCCCATTCACTGAAAAATTGAATTTGGTTGGTGAATTAATTTTGAGGAGTGTTTGAGTCTTCAGGTAAGAATCTTCAAGGAACGCATCGAGTTTGGTGTTCTCCCATTTGGTTGGAATTAATTCGAGCATGTAGTCTCTCTTATACATTTGGGTCAATTGATAGAATAAGGTATCGGGGACCGAAGGCAGTTGCCTACGTTCGATCGCAAGCAATTTTGATTGTGATACAATCGCGATATTTTCATTAGGGTTTGCAATTTTTCTTGCGTCCCATTCATCAATCAACATGGAGTAATCTGAATGGAATTGTGTAAGTGTTCCGTCTATCAAAACCATGCTGTCACTTATTTTCGTGTATAAATTAGTTCTTAGTTGCGCGTCCGGTGTCGGTATTTTTTTCCCTTCTTTGAAAATAGATCTGCTACTATTTATTTTTGCGGTTTCCCCAAAAAGTAGAGTGCCGGGCAAATTATTTGTCTGAACAAAAAATGCTTGTCCGGATTGAATCGGTGGAATATTATTGTCCAAATAATTACCGCTCGAAGGGACTGAAACGTTTTCTGAAATAGTCCGGAAGGCGCCGTAACCATAAGCGGATATTCCTGAAGTTGTTAATTGTGGATCCCAGATGGTGTAAGAATTATTTATTTCTGTGAGAGTAAGATCATCAAAATTAATTGACGATGCGTACGGATTTCCAACACACGCAAAAGAGTTTGCGGGAACATTAATATTTATTGGCTCTTCAGAACCAGGTGCGTACAATTTACCTAATGTTCTGAGAATGGTAGCTGTTGCCGGAGCCTTATAATCTGTGACGCTTCTATCGCCTCTTACAAAAAGAAAATATCCACTTTGATTTGCGATTTGATCATTCGTAGAATTGATTCCTATATACTTGTTATTGACTGCGTCAAAATATTTCATGGAAGGTCCTCCTGCTGAAAAAGCATCAAATCCATTCGCCTGCCACGAAGCAATATTATTTTGTGTAATGCCGACACCATAGCCTGGCTTAGGGTTTTCATTGGGGGTTGCAGCACCTTCCTGCCAGGTTTCTTTTATTGTTTTTCCTTTGGCGGGTGCTGATAATAGTTGCCATGATTTGGTATGATTTGGAATATACCTTTCAATAATAAACAGTCCCGACGTGCCATAATTAATTGTTGCACTTGATGGGATTTGTGCAACATTGGCAGTGTTAGTATTGTCACTTTTTAAGGCTATTGGCTGGTTAACATTTGTCTTCGAATTCGTTCCCAGTTTTAGTTCTTTATAAACAGAGGTACTATCATTCACATTCAAACCAACCTGGTTATTATTAGTAAGGTTATTGAAGATTATTTGCGGTACGGCAGACTGAATATTTTGTGAACTATTTCCATTAAATATTACTGTTCCAGTATTATGGAGAAAGGGGGTGCTGTTTGCTTTCGTAAAATCTCCTTGTATTGTTAGTTCATTTGAAGGTGCTGTTTTGTTTCCCGTGCCTGATAATACAAGGCGACTGTACACAAGATTATTTGCATTGGTAATAGGCTGATCACCATTTCTCGTATATTCAACAGTGCTTCCGGGCGATAAAATAATATTCGGCGGATCAATATTATTATGAATAGCAGAATGGATGTTTCCGGCACCATCCAATCCATTGAATCCGCCACTATTTCCCGTCCTGAAAATTCCTCCATTTTCTACAATTACTTTTTGACCGCTTGTGGCATCTTCCGCCTTAATAGAGTTGTCATTGATTGTAAAAATTCCACCACCTTTTATTGTAAAAATACCATTTTTGTTTAACAGGATATGACCCGAAGAATTATTGACATTAGTGCCATTTACTTCTATGTTTTGATAAGTTCTTGGTGAACGAATAGTTTGTTTGGTTATGGAAGAATTTATAAAGTCTATTGTGCCACCTGTAATGTTGTAATTCCCGTCCATATTCGGTTGTGTGCCGGTAGTGCCTAAAATTAGACGTCCCCCATCCATGTTAAATGCAGTAGTGTTTGTGGTGATCAATCCTAAATTTTTGCTGGAAGCATCTACAATCACATTTTCATCAGTAATACTAACAAGACCCAAAGTATGTACATCAATTTGGTTAAGAATATTTTTAGTTCCTGCTCCTGAAAATTTGATGTTATAATACGATTGATTAAGTTTTTCTGTGCCGGTGATATCTTGCGGCGTGTCGGTAGTTGTGGAATTGTATTCTATAGTACTACCGTTATATAAATAAATTAAGCCACCAGCAATATTTCCCGGCAGATAAAGCCCTTCTAACCTCGACGTTTTTAAAGTGCCGTTTATTTGTACGCTTCCTGTAGTGTTGGAAATCGCACGTTCTGTAATGTCTAAAATACCATCAACTAAAAAAATACCGGAGGGCCCTTTTGCTATATTGCTTGTGCCGGATATTTTTACGTTAGCACCTGTTGGGACTGTGATTCCGGATGAAAGGTTTAATTGTTTATCAGTAATTATATGTAAGGACGGACCGCCCAAAATGGGGATGGCACCGGTGAAAGTCACCGTACCACTTCCCGAATAAATTGTGAGAGTAGCGTTACCAATTATTCCGTCCCGAAAATTTTTTATTCCGGTACCTCCGAAGGTGAAATCAGTCGATACTTCCAGAAGTCCATTAAATATCAAATCCCCGGTACTGCCACTTCCAGGATTAGATACTGAATAAACTTTTGCGATTCTGAAAATCGCAATTTCGTTTCCCGCGTTGTCTGGAAAATAAGTTTTGCCTGGAGTGAAATTTAAAGCAGATGTATTCCATTCAAAAATGGAGCCATTATTCAATTTTACTTTTGAAGAAGTTTCGCTCGCAAACCCAGAATAGCCGGTGGCTTTATGAGAACCTGTACCATCGCCTATCATTATTTTTCCTCCAGTTAAAACATTAATATTGCCACTCGTTCCATAAACAAAAGTGGAATAATCGTTTGCAGAACTGGTCGTCACAATGCATTGAAAGATACCTCCTGAATGAATAGTTAGTTCATCTG
>JBDSHT010000056.1:0-7463 GCA_039918315.1 Ginsengibacter sp.
GACCAATAGTTTCAGATTAAAACTATCAGGTGCATCAGAAATTAAAGGCAATATTAGTTGCAAGGACCTGGACATGGAATTAAGCGGAGCCTCTACAGTTCGGTTAGCAGGCAATGTTGACAACATAAAATTAACTGCAAGCGGAGCAAGCGATATAAAAAAATATGATCTTGTTGTGGATAATTGTAAAGCCACAATATCGGGAGCTTCAGATATTAAGTTAACTATAAACAAATCCCTCTCTGTGTCTGCAAGTGGTGCCAGCAGCTTTTTATATAGAGGCAACCCGGACAAAAAAGATATTAGAGAAAATGGTGCCAGCACTGTGTCGCAGCGGAATTAGCATTCATAAAAAGAGAAAATTATTTCCCGACAGCCCAAATTAAAAATTGAGGAAACACCGCGCTCCATGCCTGGTAATCATTTGACCCATCAGTATTTTCAACAAATTGCAAGTCGCCCGGAGCAATAACGTTCTTCTTCCGAATGAGGTCTATGATATCATTTGTGTTTTCAACAATGTTACCAGTTTCAGAGCCTGCATAAAACCAGTAATTCACTTTAGGTCTTTTCCGGGAAGACCTGATTTTATTTGTGATAATCCGGTTTTTATCTTTCGAATAGGAAGAGTCAGAAACATCCAAATCACTAAAACCAAAGTCGCCGGAAAAAAGTCCTGATTTATCAAACTTATCTCCATTATTCCACGCAATGTCCAGCGCAGAAAGAGCTCCCAAAGAATTACCTGCGATCGTGATAGATTTAAATTTTCTGACCCCTGATTTCTTTTTCACAAAAGGCAGTAATTCGTTGATAATAAAATTTGAATATTTTTCCGCAGCGGCTCCGTTTTTTTTATAATCAGAAAAACCAGCCACACCATACCATTGCTTCCTATCTAAAGTAGTAACACCAATGATCAATAATGGTTGGATCAATTTTTTTCTATAAAGACTATCCGTTATTTCCTTCACCCGTAGTTGATCCAAATCTTGTCCATCATTTAAAATGAGAAGATTAAAGTCCGATTTATTATCGGGAACCGGCGTAGTGATTATAGTAATTGGAACTTTTTTTTGCAGGTGCCTGGAGTAAACCTCATCTTTTTTTTCTTTTATTTTAGATCCACATCCGGCGCAGAATGCAATGAGGACAACAGCTACAATGGTTTTAATTTTATTCATACACAATTTTATGATTTGCTAAAGTATTAAAATTTGGTGGCAAAATATCCGCACCGTACATTTGCCATCCACATCGCGAAGTAGAGCAGCGGTAGCTCGTCGGGCTCATAACCCGAAGGTCGGAGGTTCGAACCCTCCCTTCGCAACAAAACCCTTGCTAAGCAAGGGTTTTTCTTTTTATTAGAAGTTTGTGAACACATCCGATCAGCATCTATTTTTTTTGATTTATGCTTTCTTTACAACAGGTCCTAACGGAAATACTGTTTTACCATAAACCTCATTTAGCAAAGTTCCTATGCCTGTATAAATGGCAGAAGCACCGCAAACAATTCCTTCGTAACCGGTGAAAGTTTTCAAAGTAGCATTACCCGTTGCATCGCCAAGTGCCAGTAAGAAAAACAAAATTGTCAAAGTCGCAAAAACAAATTGCAATGCTTTACTGATTCGAAGCGTTCCCAAAAAAAGTAATCCTGTAAAAATGCCCAAGATCACCAAATAAGCAATCATGGCTGGTTCTGAAGATGCTGTTGCCCACCCAAGTTTTGGCATTATTATTAGCGCAACTAAAGTAAGCCAAAAACATCCGTAGGAAGTGAAAGCCACAAGTCCGAATGTGTTGTTCTTTTTAGCCTCCATAATTCCAGCAATAATTTGTGCGATACCTCCGTAAAAAATTCCCATGGCAAGTATCATCGAATTCATTTCAAAAAAACCTGCATTATGCAAATTCAAAAGAACGGTAGTAAGTCCAAACGCCAGAAGCCCCAATGGCGCAGGGTTGGCAGTAGAATCTTTAATGGTAATCGTAGTTTGTTCCATATTAAGTTGTTGGTTTAAAGATTAAAATACAATAAAAATTTCAAATATGAAAAAATGAATAAAACTAACCGGTTTATTTTTTGATTTTCTCTCACTGTATTTCCAAAATCAAATAACCTGTTTTATTAATCCGCCAATAGATTAATATCTTTGTCTTACATTTTGAAACTATGTTTTTAATTATTCTGAATTCATTTTTTTGCCTCGCGTTTATAGGTTTTGCTTATGTAAATCTTAATGATAAAGACGGCTGGTTATGGGTTAGCATTTACCTCGCTGCTGCAGCCTCCTGTGGACTTGCAGCCTTTGGAAAATACTATCCGGAGGTATATTCTTTTCTTATCGGATTTTACCTGGTATTTGCCATTATTCTTTTCTTTTCGAAAGACGGAGTAAAAGATTGGATCATGAAATATAAAACACCAAGCATTGTAGAAACTATGCAGGCAACAAAACCTTACATTGAAAAAACACGGGAGTTTTTCGGATTATTGATAGTCAGTGGAGCTCTGATAATAAATTACTTCGTAGCACAATAACAAGAAATGATTAGTGAAGAAAATAAAAAAACCAATGCAGATTGTAAAATCATTTTTGAAACAATCATAGAAAAAAATACAAGTCAACAGGCTTTTGAATGGCTAAGGGAAAAAAATTTACAATCCAACCCGTCATCATTTAACATGGCTTTTTCTTCCATCCCGCGCAAGACAGGAAAACACGAATTACACATCGATATTGGTGATCAACAAAAATTAGAAAAAGCAATACCAGGATTTGGTATTGAGGGTTTCACTATTGATCGGCTAAGCCGTATCTGGCTCTTGATGCATTTAGATGATTCTGATAAAAAAAATTACACCGATAAAATAGAAACTCTTTTCAGCCTTGCTGAAATGAATGAATCGGTGGCGTTATATTCAGCACTTCCTTTTCTCTCGTTTTTTGAGGAATGGAAGTCAAGATGTTCAGAAGGAATACGAAGTAATATTGGAACAGTGCTGGAAGCGATCATGTATCACAATCCTTACCCCGCCCAATATCTCGACGAGACTGCATGGAATCAATTAATCATGAAAGCTTTTTTCACAGATAAAGATGTCACTAAAATAACCGGGTTGGACGATCGAAAGAATAAAAATTTAGCCGACACCGTTTTTGATTATATAAGGGAGCGCTGGGCTGCACAACGTTCTGCGAACATTCAACTTTGGAGACTGGTCGGGAAATATATTGACGAATCGAATTTTAATTTGATTGAAAAATTATTTAATGATAAAAATGACATTCATAAAAAAGCCGCACTACTTGCGTGTGCGGGTAGCAGTTATGAACCGGCAAAAAGACTTTTAGAGAATGATGCCCAACTAAAAACGGAAATTGAAAATGACATACTTAATTGGGATACACTTACCAGTGAAATTTAATTTTTAAGAAAAATAAAATGAATAATTATGTGCTGTAGCGCTGAAGAAAGAATACCATCAGAATCCCCGGATCAAAAGAAATTAAATTTAGATGACATAAAAGGCATGCGTTTTTTTGATCCTCATATACACATGGTTTCCAGAACCACAGATGATTACCAGGCGATGGCAGACGCAGGCGTGGTGGCTGTTATAGAGCCTGCGTTTTGGGTTGGCCAACCACGCACCGGCATTGATAGTTTTCGGGATTATTACAGTAGCCTTATTGGTTGGGAAAGATTTCGTTCTTCACAATTCGGTATCAAACATTATTGCACGATCGGGCTTAATTCCCGCGAAGCCAATAATGAAAAATTAGCGGAGCAAGTCATGGAAATTCTTCCGCTTTTCATTTGCAAAGAAGGAGTGGTAGGCATTGGAGAAATTGGTTTTGATGATCAGACTCCTGCAGAAGAAAAATATTATCGGTTGCAATTGGAGTTGGCAAAAGATGCTGAACTTCCTGTACAAATACATACCCCACATCGTGATAAAAAGAAAGGCACCAAACGCAGTATGGATATCGCAATTGAGCACGGGCTCGATCCTCATTCAGTGATTGTGGATCATAATAATGAAGAGACTGTGAAAGAAGTTTTAGATCGTGGCTTCTGGGCTGCTTTTACAATTTATCCTTTTACTAAAATGGGTAACGAGCGAATGGTTGAGGTTGTAAAAAAATATGGATCAGAGAGAATTATGATCAACTCCGCAGCCGATTGGGGTATCAGCGATCCGCTGGCGGTACCTAAAACGGCGGCCTTAATGAAACATCGTGGTCTCAGTTTAAATGATATTGAGTTAGTCACGTATCGCAATGCCATCAGTGCTTTTGGCCAGAGTGGCCAAATAGATGAAGCAGATTTGAATGGTGAAAAAAATATTGATCAATCAGAAAAGTTTGAGGGAAATACCGTTCTTCGTGGAGGCCAGCAGCCACGCACAGACAAATCATCTATCATAATAAGTTAGGATTGAAAAAAATAATCGGGTGTTTACAATTGATGAGGCCGGCAAACATCGTGACTTCTGTTGCGGATGTGCTTGCAGGTATCGCTATTTCAGGTTTTTTAATTAATGCAGATATAAACTCTCTCCCGCTTACTCCGATAATTTTGCTTTGCATTTCCACCATCGGATTGTATGGTGGCGGAATCGTTTTCAATGATGTTTTTGATTATGAGTTAGACAAAGTAGAACGCCCGGAACGTACGATACCAAAGGGAATTCTAAGTTTGAATGAGGGAACATTGCTCGGAATTTTTTTATTAGCCGGAGGCATTACAGTTGCTTTCTTTCACAGTTCATTATCAGGATTGATAGCCGTTGCAATTGCTATCGCCGCACTTGTTTACAATAAATTCAGTAAGCACAATGTAGTCGCAGGCCCTTTAAACATGGGGCTTTGCCGCGGATTAAATTTATTATTAGGGATAAGTATTGTAACGTCATCTGTTTCCGAATGGTGGTTTCTTTCCATTGTACCCATCGTATATATTGCTGCTATCACCATGATCAGCCGAGGAGAGGTACATGGAAGCAAAAAAAATATTTTATTTCTTGCGGTAATATTTTACCTGTTAATAATTGCTACTATTTTATACTTCTCTTTTTTGCAAGAAAAACTCTGGTTTGCGCTGCCTTTTGTACTGGCATTCGCATGGATGATTCTTACACCATTGTTAAAAGCAATTAAAAATCCAATACCTCAAAACATCGGAAAGTCTGTAAAGGCGGGTGTTATAGGCATTATTCTTCTTAATGCCTCATGGGCTGCCGCATTTGGAATATTTGCGCTCGCGATCTTCATCGTACTTTTGTTATCCTTATCTCTAAGGCTTTCTAAAGTATTCGCGGTCACATAAAAAAGCAATCAGCCAAAAAGATAAATCATCTCGTAAATATTTAAAGTTCTGTTTCTACATGAATAATATTGAACAATCTTTTAGTGTAAAATTTGATTATAAAATTTATTTCACTTCATTGCTTTTTGCTCGAGGCAATAACACTTTTGACGACTTTTTAAAAAGCCAGTCGGGTGAGAATATTACTCCGAAAATATTTTTTGTGATAGATGATGGTGTAACGAAAACGCACCCTGATTTGACCGCTCAAATAAAGGCCTATTTCCAGACTCATACTACGGTAAAATTGGTTCCGGAAATATTAGTAGTACCGGGCGGCGAATCTTCAAAAAATGATTCTTCAGTTTTTGATCTGATAACCGAAGCAGTGGATATTCACGGAATAGATCGTCACTCATATATCGCTGCAATTGGCGGTGGCTCTGTGTTAGACGTTGTCGGTTATGCCTCAGCCGTATCTCATCGGGGCATTAAACATATACGCATACCAACAACAGTTTTGTCGCAGAATGATTCGGGTGTTGGAGTAAAAAACGGGATAAATTATAAAGGGAAGAAAAACTTTTTAGGAACTTTTGCAGCACCTGTTGCAGTATTTAATGATGACACATTTTTGAGAACCTTGAGCGATCGCGATTGGCGATCCGGAATCTCAGAAGCCATTAAAGTTGCATTGATAAAAGATGCAGATTTTTTTTATTGGATAGAAAAAAATGCCGATGCATTAAATAAGAGAGATAAGGAAATAATGAATTACCTGATTCATCGTTGTGCTGAGTTGCATGTGCAACATATTTCTTCTGGTGATCCTTTTGAAAAAGGCTCTTCAAGACCTTTGGATTTTGGACATTGGAGTGCGCACAAACTTGAACAACTTACCAATTTCACAGTATTACATGGAGAAGCTGTTGCCCTGGGAATCGCGCTGGATACAGTTTACTCAGTTTTGTCCGGTCATCTTTCTATGGATAAATCAAACAAGGTTGTCCGATTATTATTGCAACTCGGATTTGAAATCACCCATCCCCTTCTGCAGTTTAAAGATGCCGAAAGTGAAATTTTAAAAGGGTTAAAAGAATTTCAGGAACACCTTGGTGGACGCCTTACAATTATGCTTTTAAAAGACATAGGCGTAGGAATTGAGGTACATGAAATGAATACTGAATTACTTAAAAAAGCTGCAGATCATTTGCTGAATTTCGAGTGATTAAATAAATCGTTATGCTAACATCTTCCGGACATTTGACATATTGCACCAACATTCACGCAGGAGAAAACTGGCATGATCATTTTATGGCTTTGCAAAAAAACTTTCCGGGAATCAAACAAATAATTTCACCCGAAAGTCCTATGGGTATTGGCTTGCGAATATCTAATGAAGCTAGTATCGAAATTGAAAAGGATGATAATTTAATTTTATTTCAACAATGGCTTACCGAAAATGACGCATACATTTTCACAATGAATGGATTTCCGTATGGAGGATTTCATCATACTGTTGTTAAAGAAAATGTACACACTCCGGATTGGACAACTGACGAAAGAGTTGAGTACACCAAAAGACTTTTTAATATACTGGCATTCTTACTTCCAAATGAAATGGACGGTGGAATTTCGACAAATCCTTTGGGATACAGGCATCACTTTCCTACCACTGAATTATTTGAAAAAGCAAAAAAAACAGGCACAGAAAATATTCTAAAAGTTGTGCTTCATTTAATTGAGCTACATCGAACAACCCGAAAAATTTGTCATCTGGACATAGAGCCAGAGCCTGATGGAATGATGGAAACAGGACATGAATTTATTAATTGGTATGAAAATGATTTATTGAAAATAGGGATTCCTTTCTTTGCTAATCAATTAAATATTTCAGAAGAAGAAGCTGATAAACTGATCAGGCGCCACGTACAATTATGTTATGATGTTTGCCATTTTGCGATTGGATTTGAACCGCACAAAGAAATTATTTCTCTGCTGGCACAAAAGAAAATATCAATTGGAAAAATTCAAATTAGTGCGGCATTAAAATCTTTGATCACCGTTGATAAATTTGAAAAAGTAAAGGAAAGTTTTGCTCAATTTGATGAACCAACATATCTGCACCAGGTAGTTGCAAGAACTAAAGA
>JBDSHT010000057.1:0-4645 GCA_039918315.1 Ginsengibacter sp.
TTAAATAATCATTCATATTTTTAATCAGCGACATGCTGACCCTAAAATAAATGTGAACATCTGTAAATATTAACTGGATGAAAGATAAAGTAACCGAAAAACATGCTCAGATATTTGGTGGAGATCCATTGATTATAAAATCTCCCGGACGTATAAATATTATTGGCGAACACACTGATTATAATGATGGTCTTGTGTTGCCGGCTGCAATCGATAAAGCTGCTTATCTTTCTGTGACCCTACGGGATGATAATGAGATACATCTTGTCGCAGATGATTTGGATGAAAAATTTTCAATTTCAATTAGCGATTTAAAACCTGTAGGTGATGTGAGTTGGCCCAATTATATATTGGGTTCGATTGCACAATTTAAAAAAATGGATATAGCATTAAAAGGCTTCAATGCTGTACTCACAAGTGATGTGCCGATTGGTGCTGGGTTGTCGTCTTCTGCAGCGGTTGAGTGCGCAACTACTTTTGCCTTGAATGAATTATTGCAAACCCATTTGGACAGAATTGAAATGGTGAAAATGTCGCAAAAAGCTGAGCATGAATATGCGGGAGTCATGTGCGGTATTATGGATCAGTTTGCTTCCATGATGGGGAAAAAAGATCACGTGATTAAATTGGATTGTCGATCTCTGGAGTATGAGTATGTACCTTTTAAGTTGGATGGAATAAAAATTTTGTTACTTGATACCAATGTAAAACATTCGTTGGCTTCTTCAGAATATAACACACGGCGAAAGGAATGTGGGCAGGCAGTGGAATGGATAAGAGAGCACGAAAATCATGTTAACTCTCTGCGTGATGTGAATGAATCTATGTTGGATAAATATGTATTGCCAAAAGATATTCTTATTGATAAGAGAAGTCGGTTCGTGGTGCAGGAAATTGAAAGATTGCTGAGCGCTTGTGATGATTTAAAAAGAGGAGACATAAAAAGCCTAGGCATAAAAATGTATGCAACACACTATGGGCTTAGCGAGATGTATAATGTAAGTTGCAATGAGTTGGATTACCTCATAAATTTTGTTAGAAATAGCGAAGCTGTAATAGGCGCAAGAATGATGGGCGGCGGCTTTGGTGGTTGCACTATAAACCTTGTAAAAGAGGAAGCAATACCCGGTTTAATAAAAGACATTAGTGCGCAGTATGAAATGTATTCAGGCAGAAAATTAAATTCTTTTGTGGTAACAATCGATGACGGCACTGCAATCATTTAAAATCTTCCCGACTGGAGGAACATCACTAAAATCGGGATTATACATTTAAATTGCGCAGTATTTGCCAATGAAATGGAAACCTAAAATAGCTAACAGATCTTAATATTTTTTATGACTATAACCATTATCATTATTATATGTCTGCTGCTTTTGTTAGCGTATATATTTGACCTTACTTCAGCGCGTACAAAAATACCATCGGTTATTCTTTTATTAATTTTAGGCTGGGGATGTCGGCAGTTAACTGATTTTTCTTCTATTCAGATTCCAGACCTTTCAAGATTATTACCGGTATTCGGTACGGTTGGTCTTATATTAATTGTGTTAGAGGGTGCACTAGAACTTGATCTGAATAAATCAAAATTTCCGTTAGTACGAAAATCATTTTTAGGTGCTTTCGCTTCCATGCTTATTTTATCTTTCCTGGCCTCGTATACTATTTATTTTCTTACGGGGATGTCGATTATGGGGAGCCTTATTAATGTAATACCAGTTTGTATTATCAGCAGTTCTGTGGCTATTTCCAGTGCGAAAAATCTTACAAAATCCAACAAGGAATTTGTAATTTATGAGAGTAGCTTGTCAGATATATTGGGTGTTGTATTTTTTAATTTCATCTTGTTAAACAGTACCATCAACTTTCAATCATTTTTACATTTTGGATTTCAGATTGTGGTCATGGTAATTATTTCTTTCGTTGCTACTATTGGACTTTCTTTCCTTTTACGAACTATCGATCATCCTATCAAACATGCACCCATCATCATTCTCATCATTTTGATTTATGCGATTTCAGAAATATTCCATCTTCCTGCACTTATATTTATTTTATTTTTTGGACTGGTTTTAAATAATATTGATGAATTAAAAAGTTTCACCTGGATAAAAAGATTAAATCCTTATCAGTTTCAAAAAGAGGTAGATAAGTTTCGTGATATTGTAACGGAAGGCGCCTTCCTTGTCAGAGCATTCTTTTTTACTCTGTTCGGATTTTCATTTGAAACCAAAGAAATTATTAACCTCGAAACTCTTGGTTTTGCAGCTCTCATATTTAGTTTTATAGTGATTATAAGAGCTATCATTCTTAAAATTTCAAAGCTTCCCATTTTCCCACTTCTCTTTGTTGCTCCGCGAGGTTTGATTACGATCTTACTATTTTTCGCAATTCCTGCTGCACATTCAATTCCCCTCGTGAATAAATCACTCATCATCCAGGTAATTATTTTAACTGTAATATTTATGATGATTGGTTTGATTGTTACCGGTGGTAATAAAAAGAAAGTAGAGGAAAGCAATGTGAATCCTGTTGATCAGCAACCAGGGCCGGTTCTAGAAGTGATTCAAAACAATCCGGGGATTTCAGACTAAACAAATATTAATAGGTCGGCAGCAAAAATTGTTTTCATTCACAGCCATGCTTGTACGAAAACCCTTCCGGAATTTAATATGGATTATTTTAACCGTTTGCATAAATCATGCTTTTATATTTTTGAGGAAACACTTGAGAAATTTATTTAGATGAAAATCATCGTTCGTTACTTTCCACTTCTATTCCTTGCTTTCCTGTTTTTTATTGCAATGGGAGAGAGTTGTACGCAATCGACAATAGTGGTTAACTCTTCAGATTCATTATTGGTTCGTAAGAACTTACCTGCCTCGCCGGTTTTATCCGCAGAAGAATCCATTAAAAAAATGCATATTGAAGACGGATTCACTGTGAAACTCGTTGCTGCAGAGCCTTTGGTTATTGCACCTGTTGCCATGAGTTTTGATAGTAAAGGAAGATTATGGGTGGTAGAAATGGAAGATTACATGCCCGATACTTTGGGCACGGGCGAAGATAATCCTTCAGGAAGAATCATTATTTTGACTGATACAAATGGCGATGGTGTAATGGATGAAAGAAAAGTTTTTTTAGATTCTTTAATCTTGCCCAGGGCAATTTGTTTAATAGAAAATGGAATACTGGTGGCTGAACCTCCTAATCTTTGGTATTATAAAATTGAGAATGATCAGCCTGTAAGAAGGACTTTAGTGGATTCCGCCTTTGCGGTGGGCGGAAACGCGGAACACCAACCCAACGCTTTGTTCAGGGCTATGGACAATTGGATCTATTGTGCCGAAGGTCCAAAGCGATATAGGAAATGCGATGAAAAATGGATCATAGAAAAATCCCATTTTCGTGGGCAATGGGGATTAACCGATGATGAGCAGGGGAGGTTATACTATAATAATAATTCGGAAAATTTATTAGGTGATTATTTCAGTCCCGGTTTTGGGACTTACAATAAGAATCAAAAAACAGTTGCAGGTTTTAATGAATCAATAGTTCCGGATACGAAGGTTTTTCCTGCGCGTCCTACGCCAGGAGTAAATAGGGGTTATTCAAAAGGTATTTTGGATGATAGTTTGCGGCTGGTAAATTTTACTGCGGCTTGCGGTCCGGTAATTTTTAAGAGTAATCTTTTTGGAAACGATTATAAAGGCAATGCCTTTGTAGCTGAGCCTTCGGCGAACCTTATCAAGAGAAATATTTTAAAAGAAGAGGGATATTCGACCAGTGGAAAATTAGCTTATGACGATAAAGAATTTTTGGCCAGCGACGATGAACGTTTTCGTCCGGTAAGTTTGTATAATGGCCCTGATGGCGCACTATACATCGTGGATATGTACCGTGGAATTATTCAACACAAAACCTATTTAACCCCATATTTAAAAAATGAAATTAAAGAAAGAAAGTTATCAAAACCACTTTCTTGCGGCCGTATTTATAAAGTAGTTCCGACAAATAAAAAGTTAGAATCTATTAAGTTTCTGAATGACCCAAAGCAACTCGTTGAGTTGTTGCAAAATTCAAATGGCTGGATCAGGAGCAAAGCACAGCAATTATTAGTGGATACTAAAAATAAAGATGTAGCTCCATTACTTCGGAATTTGCTGAAAGACACGACAAAATCATTTGCTGTAATTCATTCACTTTGGACAATGGAGGGTTTGAATATATTGCAGAGTAATGATGTGCTTCCTTTGATTAAGCAAAAGAATTGGATCATCAGAATGCAGGCGCTGAGCATGTTGCCATCAATACTTAATAAGGAAAATTATCGGCAATTTATTCCTCTTCTACAGGAAATGATTAATAGCAACGATACATTGGCTGCTCCTTACATTGGCTTCCTGGCGCATTGGTTTTTGCCTTTGAATGAGTCAACTGTAAGGCAGCTATTAATAAGTCTTGCAAAAAAGTATCCTGACAACAGATATGTTGTAGATGCTATTATAAACAATTTTCAAGACAAAGAAACTGAATGGAAAAAAGAATTCCTTCATCTGCTTCCTGATACCAATCTGCTTATTAATGTACGGCTCAGGAAATTAATTGAAGAGAAGCATAAGTCAGTAAACAAAGCTGAAGCAGC
>JBDSHT010000058.1:0-2928 GCA_039918315.1 Ginsengibacter sp.
ACAAACGAAAGATGCAAATAGCCTATCACCACCGGTCTGAAGCCAAACGCAAAATGGCTGAGGAAGGGCATCGTGGACAACATCTGTAATATAATTTTTAAGATAAATGCCGTCGAAGCTAACATCCAAAGCCACTTGGTGGACCAGCTAAAATGTAACGCACTATTATTTTTTACAACAACAAGAATTTTAAAAAAATACAATAAAACGAGAAGTTGCAAAACGGCTGAAATATTGGCGATCCAATGAAGGGTAAGCGGAAGGCGCATCCATAAAATGGAAAGAAAATAGGTAGGCACAACAGTGATTGCCATGACATAAAATAAACGCTTGCTCAGCAGACCAATCCTGAATAACCCGAGCCGGTGCATGTAGGAAAAGAAAATTCCAAAACATACAAACAAAAACCATCCATTATATTGAAAGTGCATGAAAAAATAAACAGCAGAAAAATAAAGATCCTGGATCATAATGCGATTGGCCATAAGATAAGCCAGCATAAACGCACCCAATGAAGAAAAAGCCCAAAGTAATAATGCGGCCTTATGCCATGCCTTGGAGAATCCTGCATCGTGAACTTTATTGAGATCTTTCCAATAAAAAAATATGAAAAAGTAAGAAGTGAGAATAGTAATTGTAGAAAAAGTAATGGACCAAAAAGCATATCCCTCGATGATAAACGAAACGAACATTGCGTAAGAAGCAATGACATCAACCATTAAAATCCAATGGTATTTTCTATAGTTCGTTTGCACTTTATTGCGGATAAGATACCGCACCATTAATGTCATAAGCGCCACAGCAACCCAGCCTACAAAAGCAAAGTGTGAATGTCCGTGCATCAAATATTTTTGATTCACCGCAGGTAAAGAAAAATTTATTTTATAACGCATAACAACGCCTGCCAGCGCAACTATACAAAAATTAATAAGCGCAATTTGTACCCAAAGTTTTGTTCTGAATGTGTTGTTTTCCATTTTTGTAAATCGAATTTAGATGAGCATACTCCGTGGCTTCAAGTTATTAAAAACATTTGTATTAAAACGAAGTGATACCATGCAAATACAAAATGAACTCTTTTCACTTTTGAAAAATATGATCTCAATCATTGATTAATATCGCTGTTTATGACAATGCTCATAAATTTTAGTAAATTGTCAGAGTAATATTGCAAAGTAAAAATTAAAAGTTTACCATTTATGAAAAAGACAATCCTTATTGGTTCATTAGCATTTTCCCTAATTTTTTTGTTTGCCGCCTGTGGTGGCGGTTCAGCAGATAAAGATGCTGCAACTTCAGAACCCGCAACAACGGAAGCACCTGCTGACGCTACAACCAGCAATAGCGAAAATCCTTCTTACGATCCCAATAGGGGCGAAGGAAAATTTCACGATGTGAAACTGGCCGATAAACTGGATGCGACAATGGCAGCGAAGGGACAAAAGATCGCAGAATTGAAATGCGAATCTTGTCACAAGATGACCGACGAAAGACTGGTAGGACCAGGTTGGAAAGGTGTTACCAGCCGTCACAAACCAGAATGGATCATGAATTTCATGACGAATACTGATGCAATGATTGATAAGGATCCAAAGGCACAGGCTATGCTTGAAATTTGTATGGTGCGTATGCCGAACCAGAATCTTTCTGATGATGAAGCCAGGGAAATATTTGAATTCATGAGAAAAAACGATGGAGTAAAATAGCATCGTCAGAGTTAATATAACCGGGTGAACCAACCCTCTGACACCCGGTTTTTTTTCTAAAAATTTATTAAAAATATATACCTGTTGAAATTGATTTTTCATCAGACTGCTAAAACTTTATCTACCAAATAACCATTTCTTCAAATCAACAAATCAATTTATGAAAAAAAATCTCTTCGCAACTTTCTCCCTCATGGCCGCTTTTGTGTTGCTTGGCATGTGGGGATGCAAGCCGAAAAATGCCGGCGATGCGACCGGCTCTGATGCGGCAGCAAGGGTGTATGTACCACCCGGAAAATATGATGAATTGTACAACTTCGTTTCTGGCGGCTTTAGCGGCCAGGTAAGTGTTTACGGAATTCCATCCGGCCGTTTGCTAAGAGTAATTCCAGTGTTTTCGGTAGATCCGGAAAAAGGCTGGGGATACAGTGAAGAAACCAAACCCATGTTTAATACATCACACGGGGAAGTTCCCTGGGGTGATCAGCATCACCTTGACTTGTCTCAGACAAACGGTGAGATTGATGGACGTTGGTTATTTGCCAATGAAAACAATACACCACGTGTAGCAAGGATTGATCTTACAACTTTCCGCACGGCAGAAATTATTGAAATTCCCAACAGTGCCGGAAACCACTCCTCCCCTTTTATTACAGAGAACACGGAGTATGTAGTAGCTGGCACCCGCTTTAGCGTACCAATGGACTATGAAAATGGCGACGTTCCTATCAATTCCTACAAAAAGAATCTTAAAGGAACCCTTAGTTTTATCAGTGTAGCACCAACTGACGGTGACATGAAAGTTGATTTTCAACTTCTGTTACCGGGCATGAACTTTGACCTTAGCCACTCTGGTAAAGGGCCAAGCAGTGGTTGGTTTTTCTTCAGCACTTATAATTCAGAGCAAGCTCATACTTTGTTGGAAGTAAATGCTTCCAAGCGTGATAAGGATTATATCCTTGCCGTTAACTGGAAGAAAGCTGCAGAATATTATAAAGCAGGTAAAGGAAAAAAAGTTCCTGTGAATTATGCACACAACAAATACAGCGAGGAAACTCATTCTGCTACTTCAACGATGATTAAAGAAACTACTATAATAGATGTGAAAGATTTTCCAGATTTGGTTTACATGATTCCTTGTCCAAAATCTCCACATGGTTGTGACGTTGACCCAACAGGTGAATACATAGTAGGAAGCGGAAAGCTTGCTGCTTTGATTCCT
>JBDSHT010000059.1:0-9157 GCA_039918315.1 Ginsengibacter sp.
GGTGGATAGCAGAAGAGTTTGGTAAACTATTAGGTCAAAAACCTTCTTTCATTAATGAAGAAGAATCAACTGCCTTACTAAGCAATGCCTCTGAAGCTTTTCGTTTATTTGGTTATCCAAAAGTTTGCCCCGCCACTATGATGCAACTTTTGGCCGAGTGGATTAAGCAGGGCGGAAAATTTCTGAATAAGGATAGTCATTTTCAGGAAAGAGAAGGACAATTTTAATCGATATTTAATTAAAATAAAATGAGCAATATATTGAATGCAGATGTGAAGCAGTTGTTGTTTGACGGAACAGTAATTCCTGCCCATCCATTGGCCTTAAATAATGAACTTAAGATTGATATAAACCGTCAACGATTACTCACAAAATACTATGTTGAAAGTGGTGCTGGTGGTGTAGCAGTCGGTGTACATACCACGCAGTTTGAAATCAGAGATCCTGCTATTAATTTATATGAGCAGGTGCTTCAGTTAGCTGCAGAAGAAATTAGTAAATTAAATTTAAGCAGGCCTTTTGTAAAGGTGGCCGGAATATGCGGCCCAACAAGTCAGGCAATACATGAAGCTGAGATTGCTATTAAATATGGTTATGATCTTGGTCTGCTAAGTATGGGTGGTTTAGCATCTTCTTCAGAATCTGAATTAATTGAAAGAGCAAAGGCCGTGGCTGAAGTGATTCCATTGTTTGGATTTTATCTACAGCCCGCTGTAGGCGGACGATTGTTGAGTTATGAATTTTGGAGGGAATTTGCAGAAATTCCAAATGTGCAGGCAATAAAGGTTGCGGCATTTAACAGGTATCAAACACTGGATGTTGTGAGAGCAGTTTGCAACTCGACAAGGAGAGATGATATTGCGCTCTATACAGGTAACGACGATAATATAATTGCAGACCTGCTTACTCCTTATGAATTTTTAATCGATGGTAAAAAAGTTCGGAAAAGTTTTGTAGGCGGGCTGTTGGGCCATTGGGCAGTATGGACCAGTAAGGCAGTAGAATTATTAAATGAAGTAAAAAAATGTATTGCCAACGATTATATCGGAATAGAAAAATTGCTTGTAAAAAATATTGAAGTAACTGATATGAACGCGGTGATCTTCGATGCAAAAAATTCCTTTCATGGATGCATACCCGGTATTCACGAAGTACTGTACCGTCAGGGTATTTTAGCAGGAGTAGGTTGTTTAAATCCTGAAGAAAAATTATCATCAGGTCAAATGGAAGAAATTGAGAGAATTTATAAAGAGTACCCGGATAATACTGATGACGAATTTGCAAAAAATATTGTCAATGATTTTTTGAAATAAATTCTCTCGATACATGGATTAATCTTTTTGATTAGGGGATTGATTTCTTAAAGAAAAAAAGTATGTTGAAGGAAGAAATTCAAAAAGTTGCTACTAAAAATTCAAAAAATGTTATCAATGACAGACGGTATTTGCATGCCCATCCTGAATTGTCATTTGAAGAGTTTAACACCGCAGCATTTGTTCAATCTAAACTGGACAAAATGAAAATTCCGTGGAGTAGTGTGGCCACCACGGGAATTGTTGCAATTATAAAAGGAGATAAACCCTCAGGAGAAGTGGTGGCTTTGCGTGCTGATATGGATGCATTGCCCATTGCCGAAGAAAACGATGTAAAATACCGATCCATGAATGAAGGGGTAATGCATGCCTGTGGGCACGATTTCCATACCGCTTCTCTTCTGGGAACTGCTTTCATTTTACAATCATTAAAAATCAAATTCTCAGGTACTATAAAATTAATTTTTCAACCTGGTGAAGAAAAATTGCCGGGTGGCGCGAGTCTGATGATTAAGTCAGGAGTTTTAAGGAATCCCAAACCCGGTGCTATTTTGGGCCAGCATGTAACACCTGTTCTTGAAGCCGGAAAAATTGGAATTTGTGAGGGAGCTTTTATGGCATCGATGGATGAATTGTTTGTAACGGTAAAAGGCAGAGGCGGCCATGGGGCACAACCGCAAGATAATATTGATCCGGTTTTAATTTCTTCCCATATCATTGTGGCGCTTCAACAAATTGTTAGCAGGGCAGCTCACCCTGGAAATCCTACCGTATTGTCATTTGGAAAAGTAATTGCCAACGGGGCAATTAATGTGATACCCAATGAGGTTTTAATGGAGGGCACATTCCGTGCAATGAATGAAGAGTGGCGTACAAGGGCTCATCACCTAATAGTAAAAATGGCAAAGGGTATTGCTGAAAGTATGGGCGGGACTTGTGAGTTTAAAATTAAAAAGGGGTATCCGTTTCTATCGAATGAATTACAATTAGCTGCTGAGGTAAAAACTTATGCGCAGGATTATCTTGGTAAAGAAAATGTTCAAAGCATGGGCGTTTGGATGGCTGCGGAAGATTTTGCTTATTATTCCCAGGCAGCCGACGCTTGTTTTTATGTAGTCGGTATTGGAAACAAAAAGAAAGGTATTACTTCCTCACTTCATAGCCCAACTTTTAATGTTGATGAAAATGCGCTTAAAGTAAGTGCCGGGCTAATGGCTTACCTGGCGCTTAAAAAGTTGGGCAATTAATTTTATAAATAAATTCAGAAAATTGAATGTCCTGCTAATATCAAAAAATATCCGGAATCATAAACTCCTATTTTTACTATTTCGCAACTTTCGTCACCAGAAAAGGCTTTAATGCTTTTGCAAAAAGTTCATAGCCCTTGGCGTTGGGGTGCAGGCCATCGTCAAAATAGGTCTCGTCTATTTTTCCTGAAGCATTTAATAAACGCGAACCGGGGTTGGCGTAAATAATATTTTCATCTCCCGTTAAGCGTACAATCTGTTCGTTCAACTCTGCTACTCTCTGTTCCTGTCCTCGCCGTGGAAATATTCCCATTAATAAAATACTTGCTGTTGGTTGCCGCACCTTTATGGCATGAACTAATAACTCTAATCCATCGACGATTTCCTTGTTTGTATTGAAAGCAAAATTATTAGTTCCTATCATAATCATAACCTGCTTTGCCTGGTAACCGTCCAATTCGCCGTGATAAACTCTCCACAAAACATTTTCAATACAATCCCATCCAAATCCAAAATTTCTTACACCTGCAGGGTCTAGAAAAGTTTTCCATGAATCCTCACCCCGGCGTAGGTATGCCTCTGGTTGTCCTCCCCAATAATGAGTGATTGAATTCCCGAGGAAAACAATTTGAGGAGGATTTTCTCTATTCATTTTCAATATTTCACGGTGGCGTGCATCCCAATCATAACCACCATCGCGGTATTGAATACATGGTTGCATGGTGGTATATGGTCCTACAGGCTCATTCAAAATCTTCCTGATAGCTTCTGTATAAGCTGTTGCGTATTGCTCCATTCCTACATCATTGGGATGAACGCCTTCCACGGTACTCTCGTTGCCCAATCCTATTTCTTTTGCTGACAGAAGATAAATATTTTGAATGCCCTGTGCTTTCATTTCTGCAAACGCAAGCCTGGTGGCCTCATTAACTTTTATATAATTATTGTATTTCGAAGTATTTAAAGTTTGAATATTGGCTTCTGCATCTTCCACGATTAATATAGGTATTTGTGGCCTCGCTTTCTGTAATGTTTTCACTGAATTTGTTAATAGCTCAACTATTTCATTGGCAGGTGAAGTATTAAGATTTGGTAAACAATCTAGTACATAAATCTTTGCATCTATTTTTGTAATCAAATTATTGATGGAATTATCAAGGTGTCCATTTCCTGAAAAACCAAGATTAATAACGGGTCGATCAAGGCGTCGTCCTAAAATAGCGGTCCATGCCATACCGGGTCGGGATGCACAAGCACCCTGCGCAATAGAAGTGCCATAAACCACGATAGGCTTGTCGTCCCGTACGGGTAAAGGAGTCATTTTTTGATTGTCCGGAACTCCAACCTCAAGCCATTTTACAGAATTATATAAGGGCAGATATAAGCGAAATTCCCTTTCATAATCATTCTTTAAAGACTCAAAATGGTATTCAACCGTATCGCCAAATGCATACTTTCCGCCCACCCATTCCCACGCTCCATTAGCATTGATTGCATACAGATCTACACCACTTTTTCCTGTTGCAGGCATGTGCTCCATTTCAAATCCATCTGTAACAGTGTACCGTACACGAATATCTGAAGATTTAGCACGGAACCTTATCATAAGCCCCGCAGCCTGTTGGGAAAGATTCCAAATTGCATGGGTGACCGATTGCTTCGCAGTTGCGGGCAAGCGATCGAACCGATGTGCAACTTCATCAGGGAAAGCCTGACCTTCTATTACTTTAAAATCATTTTGTGCCGGATTCCACCACTTATAGGTTAGGGAAGATTGAGAGAAAACTAATTGGAATCCCAAACAGGCAACAACTACAAGCAGCGTATTTTTTAGTTTCATTATACTTGTTTATTGATAAAAGATTTGGTTAAACTAATTTAAACGGATTCTGTTTTAATCAGTTGATGCTTAGTTCCGTGTACGCAAACAAATATAAAGTTTTTTAGAAATAATCACCGTTTTCATTTCGCACTTCATGGCAATTTTTAGCTTTTACTCAGAATGATTCGTCAGTTTTTCGTAAATGAAAAATTTGAATTTTTAAAAGTTTTTGGTTTTTCAATTGCATGGCCGGGCACCAAAATTAAAAAAAATATGTGCTTTATATTTTGTTCTGATATTTGAGCGGTCCTTTTTTAGGATATTTTATTAAGCCAGGATTTAATTCATATTTGAATTTTATTTTGCCAATCTATTTACGCATTACCGTTGATGATATTCCTATAAATCAAATGTTGGTTGCTCTTAACCTTTTGAAAAACTAAAATAGCAGGATTATTCCGGAAGATAAGTTTCCGTATAACCTGTATTGTTAGTCTGGGTTACAACTTATTGAAATCCATAAAAGTCATAACAGAATAATCAAGATCTAATTACTATAATAAATATGATTGGATTTCATGATTATATCCACTGGCATGAATGTATTTTCATCTACGGGAAGTTTAAGTACACAATGTTTATATAATGCCATTATTCCTTTGTAGGCCTGCTCTCCAGGCTTTTGACAAATCAAGAAGTTAATTATTTCTTCTTCAAGAAATCCTATATTTTCTTTTAAAAAATCATATCCAATCAGCACAACATCACTTCCTGATTCTTTTAAATAATTAGCTACAAAAGATACTTTTGAATTGGTTACAAACAGTACTTTAATATCCGGGAAATTTTTAAGCAGGTTTGAAGTCTCTTTTTTAATAACGCTTGTATTAATTTTCCTGATGTCAATTTTTTCTATTTTATTCGGTAAATTATGATCTTTAAAATATCCCCGAAATCCTTCTTCCTTGCGCAATAGGTGGTGGTAATTTTCCATTTGTCTCGAAATGTTTACGATCGCAATTCTGTCACGCTTTCCAACGAGATAGCTAATTAAATTTGCTGCTAAATACCCGCTATGGTATAGGTCCGGACCTATATAGGACAAACTGGGTTGATCAGGAATATCTGAATCAATGAAGACATAGGGGATATTAAGTTTTTTGCAACGATTTGTAAAATTGATAGATTCTTCAATGAAAGAGGGTGCCAGCAGAATACCATCGTATTTTTTCTTCAATATTTTATTGGCTTCTTTATTAAAAGAATCTCTATCATTCTGATCGAAAAAAAAATTCTCAACTTTTACATTGTATTGTTTTATTTCGGACTCAGCTCTGTCAATTCCTTCTAAAGGTGCCCTCCAAAAAGTTGTTTCCTTTGAGACCATTGGTATCAACGTAGCGAATTGTGTTATTTTATTGGATGCAAGCCTCCGACCCAACAGATTGGGTTGATAGTTGATATCTTTTATGATTTGATTTATTAATTCGCGGGTTTTGGCAGAAACTCCTGTTCGATTATGAATTACCCGGTCAACTGTACCGATTGAAACCTTTGCCAACCGGGCGATTTCTTTTACTCCTGTAAACTGATTCTCTTTTTTTTTCATATAGATTGATAAGCGATGGCGGTAAATTTACAAATTATTCCAGTATTCAAAAATATTTTACTTCTTATAAAACTACTTCAGAATCAAGCCCTGGTTGCAACCTGGGTTGTGGAAGTAAATAAAAGACATTTTTAGGTTTTTTTCTTTTGGTTCTGCAAAAAGGGATGTCTTAAACTACATTTGTTTACAAGATGGTTTTCAATTTGTAAAAAATAAATGAAAGAAAAATTTTTCCGTTTCAAATAAAATTATAAATTCGTGTACGTTACCGATTTTAATTCTTATGATTCTGTTTATAATCTGGCTAAGAAAAAATAAAATAATTAGAGCAAAATTCAGAATGGAAGTTTGCGGAAATGATGACGGGGACATATTGTGATTAGTACATGCAAGATGCCAAATAAGATCAATAATCATAGATCTCGTGTGCCTATTTTAGTTTGTTGCATTCTTTATCATGGGGTCGTATTATCAGCCAAATGATTTTGCCCAATTCAATTGGAATTAAAATAAATGATGTCAGAAAAGGAGTATTCAAGACACGAATTTTTAAAGCAAAATTCAAAAGCAGGAGGCGGCACGTTATTGGCGCTCGGTATTTTGCCATGCAGCAGAATCTTCATTTGCAGAAATAAAAAGATAGCAACCTCTTTAGTGGCAAGTAAGTGCCGGTAACATCCAATTACTTCTTAACTATGAAAAATTAGCAAAGTTGGTTGACGGAATATTAATAAGAAAAGCAATTTAGATTTTCTTCGGGTATAAAAATTTCATTTTATTTTTTTCGCAAATAAAGTAAGTATTCTTCTGGAAGTTTAAAATTATCGCATGAAACCGAAATCATTTTTTGTAACTGAACCTCTTGTTCAAGAACCACTTTTTCGTGACGGAGATCGTGTGTGCTTCATTGGGAGTAGCATAGCTATGAACGGAGCTAATATGCATTTTATAAATCTATTCTACGCTACCCGTTATCCCGAGAGAAAAGTAACCTTTTTAAATTGCGGAATTTTCGGCGATAGTAAGCAAAATGTCCTTCACAGAATGAAGAATGACGTTCTTGATTTCGAACCTACATGGGCAGTTCTTCAAATTGAAGAAAGCGATCTCAATCCGTCGTTATATTATAAATCCAGAATGAACGACCCACTCATTTTGGAGAAACGAAAAAATGCTTTGGAACGATGGATCAAAAATGCAGATAGTATTGTTCGAATTCTACTTACTGCCAACGTTAAAGTAATTCTTCAAACGCCAACGATTTATGATCAAGCTTCAAATGTGGCCGAGGAAAATGCTTACGGAATAAACGAAGCCTTAAAGGAGTGTATGATTTATCTAAAAGAGTTAGGTGTTAGATACAAATTGCCTGTCGTTGATTGCTGGACTATTTTATTTGATATTAATGAGATACAAAAGAAGGATATTAAAAAATCAATTATCGGACGCGATAGGGTACACGTTAGCGAACTTGGTCATTTTGTGATGGCATACCAGTTTTTAAAAACATTGCCTGGCACAAAAGAAGTCTCTTATATTTCTATTGATGCGGGATCAATAAAAGCGAAACAACAAGTAAACTGTTCTGTAAATGATCTTGTCTCCGGAAGAAACAACACTTCTTTTACCTACGTATCAAAGTCTTTACCATTTCCTTCGCCTTGTAGAATAAATGTTGATTCATTGTATGGATTTACTGATACTTTCAATGCTGATATTTTACAGGTAAATGGCTTAGCAAATGGAAACTATAAATTGTCAATTGACACTGTTACTGTTGGAGTTTTTAATAATACTGTCTTCGCAAACGGAATCAATCTTTCGCGCTTTAAATTTACACCTCAATATTTGCAGTCTAACCGGATATTAAGCCTATTTGATGATTATTGGAAAATAGAAAGAAATTTGCGAATCATAAAATACGTTGAATTTACCCACTTCAGCCAAGATAAAAAAAAGGAAGATGTCGATGTTGTTAAGAATATATTTAATAAAATTCTTGTTGAAGAAAAGGAGAGTGATAAATATAATTTTTTCAAAAATGTTTACAGTATTTATCTGGCAAACAAGCCGAAAGAATGTGCGTTGAAATCAAAGATGGAGAGTATTCTAAACGAAGTTCAGGGCATAAATATTCCGGTTCCCCATTTATATAATATTGAAAGAACATTATAACAGAATATTTGATAACAGGGAGAGCAAATGAAATGGGCAGGCCACTTTTTTTAAAACAGAATCTTTAGATTATTTAAGTGTACGTAAATGGAAATCCATCATAAAAAGCCTTTAAATCCAGATTTCGCATTTGAAAATAAAAAAAGATCGTCAAAGACTTTAGGATAGTTCCATAGCCCTGTAAACCAAGACCTGGAACAATACAGCCGATCTTCCTGTTCTTGCGTTGACAGGAAATCCGCCCGGTAAGTCCAAATATTGTTTTACAAATAGCGGGATTGAATTCGTTTGTCATGAGTGATGTGCCAGTACCTGCGGGTGGCATCACACTAAAAAGTTCGACGGGCGCTTCAATAATTGTAAATGATACCGGTATTTATATTCAAAACGGAAAAGGCGCAACCATAACCATGGATGGCCCTTCCGTCAATATTAGTAAGGAGTTGTAAAGTTTATCTGCGATAAAAAAAAGACTATTGATCGTCTCTAAATAATTGCGACTTATTTGTGTTTTTATAAAACTCTACACGTCAACCATTCTTACAAAATGACGATCGCATTTTATAAGAATGGCGGCAATGAAATGTTGAAATTAGCAAATTTGCACAAGGCACTTACCTGCTTCGCCTGCAAATAGGAAGTGCAATCTTCACAGAGAAACTGATCAGGCAATAGATTATTTTTGAAAGAAACTCAGTAATGATGGAAGTTTCAGCGTGGCCAAGGCTGGAACTTCTTTGTTCAATAAACGCCCGTAAAATAAAGTGGGTTAGGCTAACTATGCCAGCGAATCTTAATCTGCGGTTTCAGATAATTCCGTTTTGTTTAATCACAAAAACAAAATTAGGTTTTGGACCTGTTGTAATATATTTGGTATCAAGTCAGGCACAGGCGGCAACACTTTTATGACTGCTTAAACCTGAAATAATTTCTTCTTTTACCAAAATGTAATTCAACAAAACATAAATGGATCATGAAATAAGATTGGCTT
>JBDSHT010000060.1:0-4064 GCA_039918315.1 Ginsengibacter sp.
TTGCACTTTGTTGAATCCTTTCATTTTCTTTTTTTTACCGAAGTGAAGAATAAGGGTATGCAGGCGCTTTCAAATAGTGGCAACTATAATTATAGAATAAATTTAATTCCTATTTTCAATATTACTGTAAAGTATTTTTAGCTTATTTAAACACATCTTTCGGGCCGTGGTTTGTGTCTCCACAAACCAATTGCGGCGCGACAATTTGAAATGCACCCACTGTAAAGTATTTTTAGCTTATTTAAACACATCTTTTCCATTGTTCCCGCAATCCCTAATTTCTTCCAGGGCCAAACTAATTTCAGAAACCAAAAAACAAGAAAGCGTTTCCCCATCCGATGATTTGTTTTACCAAAAACAAAATTAAAGTATGCTATCCCTTTTTAAATGTTTACCATCCGAACAAAGCGGATCACGATCTAAAGAAAGCAGATTACAATCCAAAGAAGGAGTTTTGCCATCCATTGACAATGGTTTGTCATTCAAAGAATGCATTTCACGATCCGAAGAAAGAGTTTTGCAATCCAAAGAAAAGGTTTCGCGATCCAAAGAAAGTGGTTTTGGATTTCCGGAGTCTAAAACCCAAAATGCATCCTTCGGTATTTACTATTTTTTATATGTATTTATACTCGATTTTTTTTCAAATATAATTTGTAAAACATGGAATAAAAGTCTAATAATTAGTGACTTACGCAGTTTTATGGCCGCCATAAGTCAATGCCATAGCGAATATGATAAAATATTAAATAATTAACATCGTTTAATTTGGGTACGCTTTCGTACTCTTCGAAAGCACTTTCAAAACTAAATTTCTATCTTATGATCGATTTTTCTAGTTATTACCCCACGCTTACGGCGCCCTACAAATCGTGGCCCGATAAGCAATTGATCACCGGCACGCACTTCATTTATACATGTATGATTAGTAGGGAAGTGTTTATCCCTCTTGCCACTGAGATCGCCGATTTTGGAGTACTCTCGGAAGATTTCAGCAACAAGGTGGCGGTGGCAGGTAACCGCGAAAAGAATGCGGTTATTGCCAAAGACATCGCACGCAATTCGCTGATCACCTCTGTGCTAAACCTTGGTAATTCTGTCACCAAAATTGCCAATGGCGATGGGCAAATTCTGTCAAGTGCGGGTATGCAACTGCGCAGGCGACCACAGCCTTTGGTATTGGGCATGCCTGGCAACCTGGTGATTTCTGCCGGTAGCTTAGCCGGACAGATTACTACCAAAGTGGACAGCGTAAAGGGTGCCAGAAGCTATGTGGTGAGGCACACCATAGACCCGCAAACCCCGGCCAGCACCTGGACTTCTATCACCTCCACTACACGTCAGTGTGTAATAGATGGCCTGCAGAGTGGTGCCAAATACTGGATAATAGTGGGTGCAGTGGGTGGCAACGGACAAACCATGTGGAGCGTGGCCCAGCCCAGCCCGTATGTCCCTTAGGTAATTCTCGTTTTTATTTGTAAAAGTACTTTTTTGATGATGCACAATTGGTAAAAGCCACTCCCTGAGGGTGGCTTTTTTGATGGGGTAACGGTAGGCACAGGTGGTGACCTGTATTTTTTAGCCATGGTTCGTGGCCTTCACGAAACAATTTAATGAAGTGGCGCGTGAAGACAGGCGCCACGGGTTGGATAATATTATTTATGTGGCAGGAGGATACGTCAATGGAGAACTATCCAATCGAGTTTGGAAATTGGTTTTTTAAGAATTTGAAAATGGAATATTATCCCTGTTGTAAAAATTTTGTTGCAATAAAAAAACTAAAAACTAAGCCCCGGCTGATCGGTTCGTGAATTGAAAGTTGCCACACCAATGAGTTCCTCAGAACGAGCCGTAAAGGATTTGTAATAAACCAAAATGGTGTAGAGATTCTCGGTTTCATAATTATTGCCATCTAATTCTGAATAAACGGAAGAGTTGTTTTTATCCACTGCTAAATAAGTGTAATCATAATAACCTTGCTTCAAAAATAATTTGGTTTCATACTTTCCTTTGTCCGCATTAAAAATCATTTTCACGCTATCGGTCAGACTGTAATTGGTAAGTTGCCCGAAAAGATAAATGTCTTTATTCGTGTAGGCCACATTGTTAGGGGGCACAAAATTGAAATGAACAGTTGCATAATCAGACTCCCAAAACGGATTGATTCCACGTATCGCTTCGGTATTGTACATACCATTTAAATCGCGGTAATACACATAACGCTGCGCCGAAAGTGGAATGTCGGGCCGCAAATAAATTTCTGTTGAAGTCTTATTATAATCAGCAGATACCACACGATCGCTTTGTAGCCGAAAGTCACGAATATCGAGCCATCTCCACTCTTTGCCTCCGGGAAAAATGCCACTGGTTTCAGAATTATATTCCAGCTTACTCCCACGCACAAAAGCAGGTTTTAAATTAGTTGCCGCATTATCCCACCGATAATTTTGCAACACAACAACCCTCAATTCCTGTGGCGAATTGAAATTAGGAATTGATTTTACATCTACTGTAAATTGAACTTTTTGATGTGTTCGAAAATATTCAGGCGCAAAAGGCTGCGTTACTTTGGCAAGTATAGCGGCTTTATTTTCCACCACCATTAATCTTTTAGTAAAAGCGAGTTTAGAAGTATCACCATCTAAATACACTTTCAATAAATAATTGCCTGACTTAGTAGGATAACTGTTTCTTTCCGGGAGGCGCGCCTGGTAATGTGTGTAGCGGGTATAAGCAATGGATGAAAACCGATATGTGTTGATCCTACTTTGCGTGAACCCTTTTATATAATCGAACTGGCTAAGGTTTAGCGGCTTCCAGTCGCTGTTGCAAAGTTGATACGTGTAATAATAATATTTTACATCCGCCTGCATATCATCAAAATGAAGTTCTACCTGATCGCCACTGTTTAAATTGATAACAGGTAATGTAAGTTGGTTGTTCGCAGTGTAGAGTTTAACCGTTTTAATATTGTTCAAATAAATACTATCCGGAACTTGTGCCGTTGCGCAACCAATGATAAATACAAAAAATCCTGTTGCAAAAACTATTCGTTGTATCAATTTCATTTAAATGTTTTAAAAAAATTATTTTTACAAGATTATCAAATGTACACAGTTTGAATGTTTCCTCCTTTATAGCAAAAAGAATCGCGTTTAACCGCCAGAAAACTTTTTCACGGTTCATCATCGGCCTTGCCATTACCGCTACAATGATAAGCGTAGCGGTGATGATAGTTGCATTAAGTTTTGTTAATGGTTTTCAAAATGTGATCAGCGACAAGGTGTTTAGTTTCTGGGGACACATCAGGGTACAGCAAACTATAATGGCGCAGGCAAACATTGCCGAGGAAACTCCTATTGAAAAAAATGATTCACTGGAATTATTTTTCAGGAATATGCCACAGATAAAATCGGTAGAGCGGTATGCTACCAAATCAGCGATCATTCGTTTTGGTGATGATATAGAAAGCGTGCTGATGAAGGGAATCGACAGTAGTTTTAATTTTGACCGCATCAACCAGTTTTTGGTGAAGGGCGAATGGGTCAGTTTCAAAGACAGCGGTTATAGCAAAGACATTAATATATCCGCCTATACTGCAAATCAACTCCAGGCAAAGGTGGGTGACAGCGCCATCATTTTATTTATACAAAGTGATGGAAAACAAAGAGCAAGAAAATTAAGAATCGCAGGTATTTTTAAAACGGGTATTGAAGAATACGATCATAACTTTTGCCTCGGTGATATCAAATTAATTCAGCGCCTTAATGATTGGGATGCCGGGCAAATCGGTGGTTACGAGATTTTTTTAAAAGACTATAAAAAGATAGATTCCGTAAATAACTACCTGTATGATGCTGACGTACTCCCCGGAAATTGGTACAGTAAAACCATACAAGAGATCTATCCAAATATTTTTGACTGGCTCAATTTACAAGGAAGAATAAAAAGTATTTTGTTAGTGATCATGACAATCGTGGCAATCGTAAATTTAATTACCTGTCTCATTATTCTTGTTTTGGAACGAACTAAAATGGTGGGCATTCTAAAAGCCATTGGGGCCACAA
>JBDSHT010000061.1:0-6233 GCA_039918315.1 Ginsengibacter sp.
GAAGTCACTAACAACATGGAGTGTGGTATGATCCTCAAGAATTATAACGATCTGAAACCTGCAGATATGATTGAAGCATTTGAAGAAATAGAAGTAAAGAGAACTTTATAATAAAGTAATCTTGCATTTCTTTAACAAAAAGGTTTCCATCTTTTAACTTTCCAAAAAAACAAACTACATTTTACAAGTGTATTTTTGGCAACTCCTTTAATGGAGTCCAATTCAAAAAAAATCATCAATTTTTACGCATGAAAAAAGGTTTGTTCCTGCTTTGCTTTTTCGCTTTCACTACCACTTTATTTGCGCAGACACAAAAAGTAGTTGCTGATAAGATCATTGCAACTATTGGAGATAAAATAGTTTTAAAAAGCGAAATAGATAATAGTATTACTGACATGCAAAGGCAGAAGATCGAATTGCCTGATAATGCACATTGTTTGTTATTGGAACAATCGCTTGCAATGAAAGCTTTAGTATTGTATGCTGAAAGAGATTCAATTCCGGTTTCCGATGAAGAAGTAGAATCCAGGATAGATAATAAAATGAGAGGCTTTATTCAGATGTATGGTTCCAAAGCAGTCCTGGAGCAGGTTGCAGGCAGAACTGTTTTTCAAATTAAAGAAGATTTTCGCATTCCATTTCACGAACAATTAGCGGCAGAAAATGCCCGCAACAAAATTGTTTCTAATATCAGGATTACACCTAAAGAGGTTCAGGAATTTTATGACAAAATACCTAAAGACAGTTTGCACTTTTATGAGTCCGAGCTCGAGATAGGCCAGATAGTAATCTATCCGAAGCCAAGTCGCGATTTAGAAACGTATGCCATTGATCAGTTAAAGGACTACAAGAAAGAAGTGGAAGCCGGCACTAAAAAATTTGAAGTGCTTGCGTCAGCATTTACAGATGATCCCGGAAGCAAAGAAACGGGTGGCATGTATGAAATAAACCGGAATGAAAAGCAAATGGATCCGCTGTTTATATCAAAAGCTTTTAGTTTAAAAGATGGACAAATTTCAAATGTATTTAAAACAAAGTTTGGTTATCATATCATCCAGATGGTGAGCCGCAGAGGCGATGATGCTACTGTTCGCCATATTTTGAAAATACCACAGGTAAGTTCCATTGAAATAAAACAAGCAATGGATAAAATGGATTCTGTAAGAAACCTTGTGGCAGATGGTTCTATTCAATTTGGCGAAGCTGTAAATAAATATAGCGAAGACGATGACAGCAAATTTACTGCAGGTCGTTTAACCAGGAACGATGGCACGGGAAGTACCTCGTTAACTATTGATCAATTAGATAAAGGATTGGTCTTAATGTTGGATACATTGAAAGTGGGAAGCTATTCTACAGCCACTGAATTTACAGATGCTCGTGGAAAATCGGGTATTCGTATTGTGCATCTTATTTCCAAAAGTGATCCTCACAGGGAAAACCTCAAAGACGATTTTGATAAAGTATCGCAAAGGGCTTTAGAAGAAAAAAAAGGCAATGCACTCGATGATTGGTTCGCCACAAAAATGCCAACATTTTATGTAAATATTGCACCCGAATATCAACAATGTCCTGAAATGAAAAAATGGTTGGACAACGGGATGGCGAAAAATAAGTAGCCGTAACATTTATTTTTCCAAAATAAAAATTCTTTATTTTTTATCAGTGTTTTATCATTTTTGTCCGGTTTCCCAAATTATAAAAATGTAATTTTGCACTTCATTTCAATCGATGAGTGACGAAATAAAACACGAATGCGGCCTTGCTTTTATTAGATTACGCAAGCCTTTCTCCTACTATCAGAAAAAATACGGTACTGTACTTTACGGTCTTAATAAACTGTATCTTTTAATGGAAAAACAGCATAACCGTGGCCAGGATGGAGCCGGAGTTGCCGCCGTTAAACTAAACACAGAACCGGGTTATCCCTTTTTACATCGCATACGTAGTGTAAAAAATCAGGCAATCGCCGACATATTTCAACAGATAGGAAGCCAGATAGAAGAGATTGGTAAATTTCATCCAGATATAGAAAAATATCCAGGATTAATGAAAGGCCATTACGATTACCTTGGTGAATTGCTATTGGGGCATTTGCGTTATGGTACACAGGGAAAAAACAATGTGAATTTTTGCCATCCATTTATAAAAAGAAATACGGTGCCATGCCGTAATCTTGCCCTTGCGGGAAATTTCAATCTGGTAAATAAAGATGAACTTTTTGATTTAATAAATAGTCCGCGTGAAGAACAGGATAAGCAAAGTGATTTAGGAGCTATGATGGATGTGATTCACCATTTTTTGGTGAAGGCTGATGAAGAAAACCCCGAGTCATCCAACATTACACAAGTTCTCAAAAGTTCCGTTCCCTATTTTGATGGCGGATTCACTTTTGGTGGTCTGATAGGAAATGGAGTTGGCTTTGTAATGCGTGATGCGCACGGTATCAGACCTTGTTATTATTATGTTGATGACGAAGTGATAATAGCTGCGAGTGAAAGGGCTGCGATTAGAACAGCATTCAACCTTGCAGAAAATGAAGTAAAAGAATTAATGCCGGGATGCGCTCTTATTTCGGAGGCCGATGGATCCTATTCGATTCAGCAAATTCTGGAACCTAAGGAACGCAAGGCATGTAGTTTCGAACGCATTTATTTTTCGAGGGGTAGTGATGAAAAAATATACCGCGAACGAATTGCATTAGGCTATCATCTAAGCGAAAGAGTTTTAAAGTCTATAGATCACGATTTGAAAAACACTATTTTTTCATTTATACCGAATACTGCAGAGACTGCGTTTTATGGCCTCATAAAAGGCGCAGAAGATTACCTCAATAAAATAAAAATAGAACGAATTCTTAGTTGGGAAAAAGACTTTGATGAAGAGAAACTATCTGAGATGGTTAATCGAAAAATTCGGATGGAAAAAATTGCCATTAAAGATGTAAAGCTTCGCACTTTTATTACGCAGGATAGTAGCCGGAATGAAATGGTTCAGCACGTTTACGATATTACTTATGGCACAGTAAGAAAGAATGAAGATACTTTAGTGGTAATAGATGATTCTATCGTGAGAGGAACCACTTTGCGTGAAAGTATCATTCGTATGTTGTCCCGACTGGAGCCTAAAAAAATAATTGTTGTTTCTTCAGCTCCTCAAATCCGATATCCTGATTGCTATGGGATCGACATGAGTAAGATGGGCGAGTTTATTGCATTTAAAGCGGCTATGGCACTCACTAAAGAGAAGGGACTTGAGAAAGAATTGCAAGAATTATTTGAACGATGCAAGGAATTAAAACGAAACAATCAATTGCATCTGGAAAACTTAGTTCAAGAAGTTTATAAGCCATTTTCGTTGGGTGAAATTTCTAATAAAATTGCTCAATTAATAACTCCACCTGAAGTCAACGTCCCTGTAGAAGTGATCTATCAAACGATTGAAGACCTTCATGAAAGCTGCCCTACCAATAAAGGAGACTGGTATTTTACCGGTAATTATCCTACGCCTGGTGGCAACCGCGTAGTTAACTCTGCATTCTTAAATTACATGGAAGGTAAGGATGTGAGAGGATATTAAAAAGATACTTACATCCTGATTTACTCACAACAATGTTGAAATAGGTTTTGCGCCTCGTCACTTTTTTACTTTCCACATTCCTTTTTGAAGTATTACTTTTAAGGATCAAACTTTTCATCCTAAAACTTTTTTATGGTCATAATTTTCAAAAAAATCCTCCTGATTTTTTTTGCGATTTTATTTTTTGGAACGAACGTTCGTGCTCAGGATAATGTTGCTATGTCAACTCCCGGTTCCACAACAAATAGTACATACTCGCAGAAGGTGTCTCCGAAGTATGTGATGGTGATGCATGGCGGCGCAGGCACCATTCTAAAAAAGAATATGACACCTGAAAAAGAAAAGGCTTACATCGATGCACTTACGCAAGCGCTAAATGCAGGTTACCAAAAAATAGTTACCGGAAAAAGTAGTTTAGATGCAGTAGAGGCAGCCATTCATATTTTAGAAAACAGTCCGCTATTTAATGCAGGCAAAGGTGCTGTATTTACTCATGATGGAAGAAATGAAATGGATGCGGCAATCATGAATGGCAAAACTATGGAGGCCGGATCAGTTGCCGGAGTGACCAACATTAAAAATCCGATCAGTGCGGCAAGAGCCGTAATGGAAAAATCAGAACATGTAATGCTTGCCGGACCTGGTGCTGAAAAATTTGCTAAAGAAGCCGGTCTTGAAATAGTAAGCCCAAAATATTTTTATACTGAAGAAAGGTGGAAAAATCTCCAGGATGCGATAAAGGCAGATTCGCTGAAAGGCAAGGTAAGCAGGAATGAAATTTTTGAGAAAAAGGGAACCATAAATGTGGATTATAAATTTGGAACAGTAGGTGCCGTTGCATTAGACAAAGCTGGAAACCTTGCTGCTGGAACATCTACGGGAGGAATGACAAACAAAAAATATGGTCGGATTGGAGACGCACCAATTATAGGAGCCGGCACTTATTGCAACAATACTGTTGGAGTCTCGTGTACAGGTTGGGGTGAGTTTTATATTCGCAATGTGGTAGCGCATGACCTGGCGGCGTTAATGGAGTATGCGGGTTTAACTATTGAAGAAGCCGGGAAAAAAGTTATAAAAAAAGTAGGAGATATGGGAGGAGATGGCGGATTAATCGCACTTGATAAAAACGGAAATTATACAATGCCATTCAATACCGAAGGTATGTATCGGGGAACGGTAACCGCTGACGGAAAAATAGAAATTCACATCTATAAAGATTAATTAATGAAAACACTTCTTCTTATTCGCCATGCAAAAAGCAGTTGGAAAAGTGAAGGCCTTTCTGATTTTGAAAGACCGTTAAATGAGCGCGGACAACGAGATGCACAGGAAATGGCAGACAGGATAAAAGTGCGTGGTATGCGACCTGATGCATTTATTTCGAGCCCGGCAAAGAGGGCAAAAAAAACTGCAAAGCTTTTCATGCGGGTTTTCGATGCGAATGAAAAACAGTTATTGCTCATTCCTGAATTGTATGAAGCTTCATTACCTTCTTTTAAAAAAGTAGTAGAGAATATTAGCGATTCGTTCAATACCGTGGCTGTGTTTGCACATAATCCCGGTATAACCGACTTTGTAAATTCATTGGAATCTGCATCGGTATATGATATGCCAACTTGTGGAGTTTATGCAGTAAAAATTCAAGGTAACAATTGGCTTGATCTACAGATAAGAGGAAAAGAATTTCTGTTTTTCGACTATCCGAAAAATGAGGAATAGACAGAGACTCTTCAATATAAATCCTTTATTAGTTTGTCTTTGATTAATACAATTTTACTTAGGTAGTATTTTGCGGTTCGTTAAATACACCCCAGCAAAAATTAAAGCAGCCGCTGCTATTTTGATCAGCGTAAATTCTTCTTTCAGAAAAATCATGGCAATGATAACTGCAAAAACCGGCTGCGAATACATATAGGCTCCTGCCGTGGAGGCATCCAATATCTTTATCCCATATACATTAAAAACATAAGCCAGGAAAGTCCCAGGAATTACCACTAAAAACAAAAGCATCCAATCTTGCAGAGTAAATATCCCCCACGAAATGGAAGTAAACTCTCCGTAACTTAAAGGCAAAGTCATGAAAAAACCAAAGGTAAAAATCCAGCGAACTACCATAATGGGTGTGTTTTTTTTCATCAATGGTTTTACCATAATGAAATAAAAAGTATAAGCCACTGAGCTAAGAATTATCAGCAAATCACCGAGAGGAAGATTATCACCCGGCGCTCCTATTTCTCTCGAACCTATCAATATTAATGCTCCCGATACACCCAGGATCACGCCTAGTATTTTTGAATTCGTAAGACGTTCTTTTAAAATTCTTGCTGCTAAAATAATAATCAGTATTGGTGTTATAAGAGTGAGCAAAGACGCATGTATTGGCAGTGTATATGACAATCCCTTTATGAATAAAAGTTGATTCAATACCACTGCAGTAAATGCACAACCGATTAGTGATAATAGATCACTTTTACTTATCCGGTTTTTTGTGGGTTTGAACAAGAAAAGTGTCCAGAATAAAACCACACATACACCAAGCCGAATAATATTTATTCCAAAAGGACCTGCGAAATTATTAGCTGTAAAATATTTTATCGTGCTGTAATTGCATGCGAAAAATAAATTAGTGCCTAAGAGGGCGAGGTGGGCTT
>JBDSHT010000062.1:0-5759 GCA_039918315.1 Ginsengibacter sp.
ACTATTTCCGAAGTTGACAAATTCCCACCTGCTGTGTTTTTATTTAAAAGTGAATTGGCTTTTTTAAAAAGACCACCCAATTTATCAGATGATTCATTTTGAGCGAGAAGTGAAGTGGTTATTAAAAGAAAGGAAAAGGAGATTATTATTCGTTTCATAAATTAATTTTTGTTTTGTTTATAACGCAGAATTGAACAGAGAATTTCTATTTGACATAAAAATTTATTTTTTGATGTTCCTTCGTAAAATAGAAATTAAAATGCCCTACCAAATTTAACAGGTAATTACAGCGTATAACAATACTGCGAATTAAATTAGGAATTATTTAGGTTAATGATTTTATCTATTGAAATTTATAACCAACACCTTTCACAGTAGTTATATAATCATCACCAAGTTTTTGACGGATTTTTCTAATGTGCACATCAATTGTTCTATCGCCTACAATTACTTCGTTGCCCCAAACATTGCTCAAAATTTCATTCCGTAAAAAAACTTTGGATGGCTTGGATGCAAGCAGGGCAAGCAGTTCAAACTCTTTTCGTGCAAGAATTATTTCTTCCTTTCCTGAAGTCACAATATATTTTTCTCTATCAATTACCAAATCTCCTACCTGCAACACACTTCCATTTTCTCTTATAATTCTTCTAAAATGTGCATTCACACGACTCACCAATACTTTGGGACTTATCGGTTTATTTATATAATCATCGCCTCCATTTTCAAGACCTTTTATTTCAGTACTATCATCATTGAGGGCTGTTAGAAAAATAATAATCGTATCCTTAAAATCCGGATTTATTCTGAGTAATTTGCAGACCTCAAAACCATTTTTACCAGGCATCATTACATCAAGTATGATCAACGCGGGACGATGACTCTTTGCCTTTTCTATGGCTTCATTACCGTTAGTGGCAGTCAGGATATCATATCCCTCAGCTTCCAGGTTAAACGAAATAATTTCGAGAATGTCAGGCTCGTCATCAGCAATTAAGATTGTCAGATTTTTAGGTTCTTGCGCCATAGTTTTGCAAACCTATATTAAAAAATCATGGGGATATGTTTGTTTACAATTTTTTAATATTGAAAAATATTTTTGTGAAAGACACTGATTGCTTTGTTAGCAAGATCTTTCGCTAACAAAAGGTTAATACGCCCTATCGATGCAACAATTTGAAGCTATATTTAATCTTTTACCTGATGCAAAAACTAAATTTGTACAATTGGAAATGTTTTTGCTTATTAATGAATACTTTAAATTAATTATGAGAATATTTTTATTTGTGTTACTGGTATTTTTTGGGCTTCCTCTTTTTTCATCAGCAGCAGGTGATACCACAAATATTCCGATGAGCCGTGCTGGGTTTCATGATAAAATAAAAGATCAGCAAAGACTCGCCGACAAAGCGGATGGCAAGATAGATGGCATGATAAAAGCGGGCAATAATGAAGAAGTAAATTTACAGGTTACTGATGCCGTTTTCAGGAAGATCAATGTGTTGAGAAATGAAATTGAGATCAATGAAAACATAGTTACCAATAATGACAAAATAAGATACCTGAGATACATTGAAAGTTTGCTGAGGGATTTCACTAAAAATTGGAAACTGCATAATATCAAACCATCTATCGCACCGGCATTGATTGATGGCTTTTCAGAGGTAATGAACGCAAATATCAAAGGCGCAAATATGGCTCCTTTCATTGAAAAAATGCCCTACGAAATTGGTGAAATGAATGCCTCAATTTTCGCTGATAATATTGGTGCCAAAGAAAGTAAGATCATTTTATTCAGAAAATTCTGTGTACTCCATCCTGATCAAATACTCGCCAACCTCGGCCCTTTTGTTGATCAACCTTTTGCAGATTCACTCCTGTTAGTGGCGTTCAATAATAGCCCGAGTCAATTATATTCTTATGCCCAATCATCAAATAGTAAACAGGGAAAATTAATCAGGAGAAGTGAAGATAGCCGCATTCAGACAGTTGTAAAACTAAGCAACCAGGAGCGGGCATTGTTTTATTTTCCTTTTTTAGATGACCTGATTTCCGGCAAGCAAACAATCGAAAATATTGCAAAAGTGGCCGGCACCAGCGCGGCTAAATATGACAGCGTGGGATATTTTAATTTACTGGTAATAACAGAAATAAAATATTATTCCCGCCTGGTGAGAGGAGACACTCCCGTAGCAATGACAGGCGCCAACGGCTTGATAGATATGTTGCAAAGAAGGGCGATTCAACATTTTATTACTCCCATCAATGACCTTCACGAAAGTCCCAACGCCATTAGGTTTAAAGCGATTGAGCCGTTGGACGCGCAGGCGCTTTATTATATGATTGTTTTTGGAGAAAATGATCTTTTTACCTCCAGCTACAAATATGCATTCGACCGTCTGATACAAAAAATGGGGCCAAATCCGCATGGAGATTCATTGCTGATTTCTGTGAATTTTGACAAGTTCAAGAAGTTTATAAAAATGGCGGCGGGCTATGCAAAGCTTGATGAGTTTTTGAAAACGATGCCTGAAAATTCTGATAAATTAATGCAGGCATTTGTACTGCGATTAGAATCTACCGGATCATTGGAAGATGCAGTTGACGTAGCCGATTCTTACGGCAGTATTAAAAATCCGACGGTACAAAAATCAATGTTGGATAATATTGAATGGAATTTACAGAGATGTATAAAATCAAATAATGTAAAAGGACAGAAAATTTATTCATTGCTAAAAATAATATTTCTTTCTGCGGATCCTAAGAACGGAGTTGACCTTTCCAAAGAGATTGGTATTCCTCCTATTTATACAATGGACAATGCTTACCTGAGCGATAGCAGTGGACGCATTATTGAACAGGTATTTTTTTATGGAGATAGCGATGGTAAAGCATCCTACGCCAGTTATCTTACTTCATTTCCGCGAAGCGAATGGAACATTGCTGTTAAAAAAGAATGGATTGAAATTAAATCCCTGAAAGGAAAACCTGTGTGGATATTTGCAAACCTTCCTTTAGATAATGTAACTGATAAAGATGCGCTGGCGCAGAGAAATTTAGTGGATTATCTGGATGCCAACGGTTTGAAACCTTCTATAATAATTCATCGTGGGCACAGTTATCATCTGCCTTACACCATTAAACAACTTCCCGAAAATGCAAAAATAATTATGCTGGGATCGTGCGGTGGTTATCAGAATTTAAAAACTATTTTAACTTATGCACCGGAGGCTCACATTATTTCTACCAAACAAACCGGTACCACCAATGTAAATAAACAAATTATCGATGCACTAGATAACACACTTCAATCCGGAAAAAATATTGACTGGAGAGAAATGTGGCAAGGCCTCGAAAATTCTTTTGCAAAAGCTCCAGTATCTATCCGGGAAACATTTGAAGACTACATTCCCCCTCAAAAAAACCTCGGTGCTCTTTTCATAAAAGCATATACAAAACTGGGAGGCGAAGTCGAATAGGAATTGGCGAGATATGGATTATCTGTTGTGTGAAAGGTAAAGCCCATGATCATTCATTATGTAAATTTGCGTAATGGCAGAAAAGAAAGAGCAAAAGAAATTATTAGAATTTGGTGTGTTGAAAAAAGTTTTTTCTTTTGCAGCTCCCTATAAAAAGAAAATCTATATTTCCGTTTTCTTATCAATTCTACTTGCGGTAATTTCTCCCCTCCGTCCTTATCTTATTCAATTAACAGTGAACGAGTTTATAGCACAAAAGAATGTGCATTGGCTCATTTTAATTACCATCATCCAAGTTGGAATGTTGTTATTTGAAACTACACTCCGTTTTTACTTTGGATTTATAACATCGTGGTTGGGGCAAACCGTTGTCAAGAATCTGCGTGTCACAGTTTATAAAAAAGTGCTGCGTTTAAATCTTTCTCAATTTGATAAAACTCCAATAGGAACTTTAACAACAAGGACCATTAATGATATCGAATCGGTAAATGATATTTTTTCAAATGGATTGATCCCGATTATCTCTGATTTATTGGCTATTATTTCTATTTTATTATTCATGTTCGGCACCGATTGGCAATTGTCTTTGATAAGCCTTGCTCCTTTTCCAATCATAATTATTGCGACGTATTTTTTTAAAGAATCAGTAAATAAATCATTCATTAAAGTTAGAAATGCAGTAGCAGCGTTAAATGCATTTGTACAGGAACACCTCACAGGAATGAGTGTGGTACAGGCTTTTGCTGTGGAAGATAAAGAATTCAATAAGTTTAAAAATATAAATAATCAACATCGTGATGCGAACATCAAAGCCATTTTTGCATACTCTGTTTTCTTTCCGTTAGTAGAATTGGTATTGGCATTTTCAATTGGTTTACTGGTTTGGTGGGGAGGGAATTATGCTTTTGAACCGGGTATCATCATTTCATTTATAATGTACCTCAATTTACTTTTCAGACCGCTAAGAGCGATTGCTGATAAGTTTAATGTTTTGCAAATGGGAATGGTAGCTAGTGAAAGAGTTTTTAAACTTTTGGAAAACGAAGACATTACCCCACATGTGCCGGATGGTATAAAAGAAGGTGCCGTTAATGGAGAAGTAGAATTTGATAAAGTCTGGTTTGCCTATAACAATGACGAATATGTTTTGAAAGATGTTTCATTTAAAATAATGCCGGGAGAAACACTTGCCATTGTTGGGCATACGGGCAGTGGAAAAACTTCCATTATTAGCCTGATCAATAAACTATATCCTATTACAAAAGGAGAAATTAAAATCGACGGAAATAATATTAACAGGTACGATACCGATTTTCTAAGAAGCAGGATAGCTGTGGTGTTGCAGGATGTTTTTTTATTTAGCGGATCTGTTTTAGACAATATTACTTTAAGAAATCCTGCTTTAACGAGAGACCAGGTAATAGAAGCAGCAAAGCTGATTGGGGTACACGATTTCATTATGCAATTGCCGGGTGGATATGATTATAATGTAATGGAGCGCGGCGCTACTATCTCTCTTGGACAAAGACAATTGTTGTCTTTTCTCCGTGCACTACTGTATGATCCTTCCATTCTAATTTTAGACGAAGCTACCTCATCGATTGATAGCGAAAGCGAACGCCTGATACAGAAAGCCATTGATAAGTTGATCGTCGGCCGCACTTCGATTGTAATTGCGCACCGTTTGTCCACCATTCGTAAGGCCGATAAAATTTTAGTTCTGGAGCGTGGAAAAATAATTGAGACAGGAACTCATCAACAACTCATGAAAGCACGTGGGCATTACTTTAAGCTCCATGAGCTTCAATTTGAAATGCAGCAAAGTGAGGCCTAGTTGCTAAATTAATTTTCAGGATTATCTTTCGGCTCAAAGGCTTTCTCAGGGCGCATTTGCGGAAACAATAAAACATCCTGGATAGAAGCCTGTTGCGTAAGTAACATAGCAAGCCTATCAATACCAAATCCAATTCCACTGGTTGGTGGCATTCCATATTCAAGAGCCCGCAAAAAATCATGGTCAATAAACATCGCTTCATCATCACCGCGCTCCATCAATTTTGCCTGCTCTTCAAATCGTTCTCTCTGTTCCAATGGATCGTTTAATTCTGTGTATGCGTTGGCGATTTCTTTTCCGTTAATCATCAATTCAAATCTCTCAACCAGCCCCGGCACACTCCTGTGTTTTTTGGTAAGGGGGCTCATTTCCACAGGATAATCAATGATAAACGTAGGTTGAATGAAATGATCTTCACATTTTTCAGAAAAAATTTCATCAATCAATTT
>JBDSHT010000063.1:0-3541 GCA_039918315.1 Ginsengibacter sp.
TAATTGGCCAGGAACACCTCACCGGAAAGGGAAGTATTTTACGAACGGCCATTGAGAATCACAAAATACCTTCCATGATTTTATGGGGTCCGCCTGGTGTGGGAAAGACTACGATTGCAAATATTATTGCTCACACTTTAAAGTCTCCGTTTTACACTTTAAGTGCTATTTCTTCCGGAGTAAAAGAGGTGAGAGAGGTTATAGAAAAAGCGAAGCACGAACAAAATACAATTTTATTTATTGATGAAATTCATCGCTTCACCAAAGGACAACAAGATGCATTGTTAGGCGCTGTGGAAAAAGGAATTATTACACTCATTGGTGCAACGACAGAGAATCCATCTTTCGAAGTGAATAGTGCTTTGCTCAGCAGATGCCAGGTTTATATTTTAAAATCGTTGGATAAAAATGCATTGATCAATTTGATACATCATGCAATTAATAAAGATGAAATTTTATCAAAAAAAGATATTCAATTACGGGAGACAGAAGCACTCATTAATTTATCAGGCGGTGACGCAAGACGTTTATTAAATCTCTTAGAGTTGGTCGCCAGTCAAAGTACTGATGAAAAAGAATTAGTAATAACAGATGAATTGGTGATGAATGCGGCACAACAAAAAACCGTGCTGTATGATAAAAAAGGAGAACAGCATTATGATATCATTTCAGCTTTTATAAAATCAATGCGGGGTAGCGATCCAAATGCAGCCGTGTACTGGTTAGCGCGAATGATAGAAGGAGGAGAAGATGTAAAGTTTATTGCCCGGCGAATGGTGATTTTCGCCAGCGAAGATATTGGCAACGCCAATCCTACAGCATTAGTTTTAGCGACTAATACTTTCCAGGCGGTAAATGTGATCGGTTATCCGGAGTCAAGAATTATACTATCTCAATGCGTCACCTACCTGGCTTCATCAGCCAAAAGTAATGCGAGTTACGAAGCCATTGCGAAGGCACAAAAAATGGTGATGCAGTATGGTGATTTACCTGTTCCGCTTGCTATTAGAAATGCTCCTACAAAGCTCATGAAGGAATTAGATTATGGTAAAGATTATAAGTATGCCCACAGTTATGAGAATAATTTTACCGACATGGAATTTCTTCCTGATAAAATAAAAAACACCCTTATTTATAACCCTGGTAAAAACACCAGAGAAGAAGAATTAAGAAAATTTTTAAAAGCAAGATGGGAAAAGAAATATGGTTATTGAGCACGTTCAATTTTTAAAAAAATCAAAAGGCTATTATTTATCTTCGCAGCCATTATGTATTCACTACTTCGTAAAATTCTTTTCTTTTTTGATGCTGAAAAAGTGCATTATTTTTCAATGAACGCACTGGTTTTGATGTGTAAAATCCCTGGATTAAAAAATGTTTTAAGAAGGTGCTTCACTCCAAAGAATCAACATTCAAAAACCGCTTTCGGAATCAAATTCCCTAACCAGGTTGGGCTGGCTGCAGGCTTTGATAAAAATGCAAAATACCTGAACGAATTGGAAACATTAGGTTTTGGATTTATTGAAATAGGAACTGTAACTCCACTGCCCCAGGCGGGAAATCCAAAATCAAGATTGTTCCGATTACCAAAAGACAAAGCCATCATTAACCGAATGGGGTTTAATAATGATGGCGTGAAATTGATCGCACAAAGAATTCAAAAATATAAGTTGAATCATTCAATGATTATTGGAGGCAACATTGGTAAAAATAAAATTACCCCCAACGAAGATGCGTGGAAAGATTATGAAATTTGTTTCAACGAATTGCATGATTGGGTTGATTACTTTGTAGTAAATGTAAGTTCGCCAAACACGCCAGGGTTAAGGGATTTACAACAAAAAGATTCTCTTAGAAAAATACTTTCCCATCTCATTGACATTAATAAAACGAAAGCTATTCAGAAACCATTATTGTTGAAAATTTCTCCTGATCTTGACCAACACGATTTGAATGATGTGATTGACCTTGCAATGGAAATAAAGTTGGACGGACTGGTTGCAGCTAATACAACGATTACCCGCAATAATTTAAAAAGCCCCAAAGAATTAGTTGACAAATTTGGTGCTGGTGGCCTTAGTGGAAAACCACTTAACGAAAAATCAAACACGATAACTAATTACATCCACACCAAAACAAAAGGAGCAATTCCCATCATAAGCAGTGGCGGTATTTTCACATCTTCTGACGCAAAAGAAAAGTTTGAACGAGGCGCTACTTTGGTCCAAGTTTGGACCGGATTTATTTATGAAGGTCCGGGGATTGTGAAAAATATTTGTAATAATTTAAATTAAGTTCTTTTGCGTACAAAGGAATTTATTTAGAAGTATCGCCTTCGTTAATCTCTTCTACGGGGTATCTTGGCCCATCTAATTCGACTATTTTTTTATTTTGTTTTTTGATCATGAACATGTTCAATAGCTCTACCACAAAAGAGAACGCCATTCCAAAATAAATATAGTTTTTGAGGTGTAAACCTTCAGCGGCCTCCCCGGCCCAACCTTCTATTACAAGGCTTAATCCAATCATGACTAAAAATGATAAAGCCAACATTTTAAATGTAGGATGCTTATGAATAAAATCAGCGATAGCGCTGCTAAAAGAGAACATAATAACCATAGCGATGATTACTGCTGCGATCATAATTTCAACATGCTTGGCAGTACCCCCGGCAGTGATTACACTATCAAAAGAGAAAACCATATCGATCAAAGCAATTTGAAAAATAGCCTGTCCGAAGGAGAATTTTTTCCCGTTCCGCTTTACAGCATTTGGATCTTCACCTTCCAGTTTTTGGTGAATTTCATGCACCGATTTATAAATAAGAAATATACCTCCTGCCAGCATAACAAGACTTGCCAAATCAAATCCCTTATCAAAAATAGTAAATACAGCTTTGCCTTTTTGCGCCAGCAACCAACCTAAACCTAACAACAAAATGCTTCGAACGATGGAGCCAATTACTACCCAAAATAATCTTGCTTTCTTATGTAGTTCTTTTGGCAATCTGTTTACAATTATGCTAACAAAAATTACATTGTCCACGCCTAAAATAATTTCAAGCAACACAAGAACGAAAAAACTAATAATACTATCTGCGGTTAATAAATGATCCATCGATTCTTTTGAATTGTGATTTAAAATTGTTTTGAAAGAAAGGAAATGATTGTAAAGAAACATTTAAAAATAATGCACCTTGAATTACCGACAATAAAATATTTTCAAGCAACACAGAAAGCTAACTTGCCGAAATTGTAAAAGATAAAAAAGGCCTTAAAAGATTCGTAAATTGCGTAACCAATTTTTGGATTTCTTTAATTTAAAAAAATAACATGAACATAGGAATTGTATGCTATCCTACTTTTGGTGGTAGCGGTGTTCTTGCTACAGAGTTAGGAAAAGCATTGTCGGCAAAAGGGCATAACATTCATTTCATCACCTATCAGCAACCTGTACGCCTTGGAGGTTTTCATACCAATATTTTCTATCACGAAGTAAGTGTGCCCACTTATCCATTATTCGATTTTCCTCCTTATGAAAC
>JBDSHT010000064.1:0-3083 GCA_039918315.1 Ginsengibacter sp.
CCTTTTGATAAGATTAGCCTGTGGTTCACAAACAAAAACATTTTGTTGGTATTCCTCTGGGAATTGCGAACCCTGGTAAACTACTGGGCCGCATGCCGCGGTAAATTTTATCAATAGGCTATCCTTATTTAGAACTCCTGGTTGGTACCCACGGTTAACGGTGGTTGAAGCCAATGGATATAAATTTTGGTTATCAGTTAGCATATTATTAACTGATGCCTTCGGTTTCAGGTATGGGTTTGAAATTACTGAATTGGGCAATACATAGTCTCCCAAAACTTGAATTTCATTAGAGTTATAATATAGCCTCCCAAATGCATCTTTAGAAATTCCAAACTGGCCGCGAAATGAAGTGGGTTCTTTAAGCCATTTTCCATTTGCTAATTGATACCTGAAATTAGAATTGGCATTGTATATCCAATTATCAATACCCATCATCAATCCATTGGCCTGACCTTCTACATTACCGCCATCGGCATACAATGAATCTACTAAAATCTTCTTGCCTGGTTTGTCATCATTGATTTCTACAAACCACAAATTGGGTGGCACCGCATATAATAATCCTCCATACACATGAGCCAAAGCCCTTGGTAACACGAGGCTATCTAAAAATATTTTGGACGATTGTGCCACTCCATTTTTATCAAAATCTCCCAGAATACTAATTCTCCCATTAGGAATTTCATCGCCGGTCCCATCGAGATTTGTCATAAAGCCGCGCATCTCTACAACCCATATTCTATTTTGATTGTCAAAATCCATTGCCACAGGTGCTACAATCAAGGGCTCAGATGCTGCCAGTTGAATTTCAAAACCATCAGCTACCTTATAAGTATCAAATGAGATTCCTGATTTTTTTTCAGGATTCGAGGTACAACTAATGATAAAGAAACTAGCATAAAAAAATAATACTATTAAGCGAATGAATTTCATAAAATTGATGTTCTTTTATTTTGTAATGAATATTAGTTTATTTGAATGATCAGTACTGTTCTACAGTTTTAATGTGCTTTGAACTTTTTATTTTTTTGTCTTTCATTATAGTTTGACTTGTCTTGTTTATTAGATATTTATTCTTTCAAAAAATCATGAGTGACATTTTGCTATTCTATTTTAGCAACAGCATAAATGTGCGCCGATGATTTACTCTGTTTTCGAATCTCTTTAAATAAATTATCTGCACTTTTCTCAAAATTCTCTTCTGTTGGTTTGATAATGAAGTGTTCTTCAAATTTTTTTTCTAAAAACTAAAATACTCAAAGGACTCCTTCTTATATTTTTATAACTTTTAATCCAGAAGTTTCATGTAGATACAATGTGAGACTGAACTATTAAAGAAATGGTAACCAATTGAACGATCTTGTGAAAATCAAATTTAAGAAAAAAATGTTTACGTACACGTTTTTTGATTAAATTCAATGACTCTTTTAAACCAACCTTAGTTTTTACTAATAAAGGCAAAATCCGTTTTCTATAACGGATTATAGTTAGCCTCGATTTCACTTATCAGTTTAGGGACTCCTCTTACATTTATTCTTTGGCAAAGAAATCAATTCCGAATTTTTCACGTTCATAAATCCGATAGTGGATGACAATAAAAGAAAGAATGTTTTTATCATAATTATTTGTTTTATCAACATCATAAAATGTGAGATGATTATAAACCGTCCTAAAAATTATTTCCGAATTTCGTTTTCCATATTTCGTAATACACTTCTTTGTAATTTTCCAGTCGTCGTCATCGGCAGTTCATTTACAAAAACTATTTCTTTTGGATATTCATAAGGTGCCAGTTTACCCCGAACATGGGTTTGTAATTCAGCAATCAATGCCACATCATTTTCAATACTTCTCGATATATTTTTATTGAGAATTATAAATGCCTTTACAATATTACCGCGTTCTTCATCCGGCTTTGGAATTACTGCCACATTAAACACAGCGGAATGCTGAAGGAGACAGTTCTCAATTTCAAAAGGGCCGATTCGGTAACCTGCAGAATTAAACACATCATCAGATCGACCTTTATACCATAAATAACCCTCATTATCCCTGACAGCAAGATCGCCGGTCAGGCACCAATCATTAATAAATTTATTTATGGTAGCTGCCGGGTTTTTCCAATATCTAAGAAACATTACAGGGTCGGGTTCTCCATAAATGTCATATCGATTAACGGCAACTACTCCTGTTTCGCCAGCTTTTGCAATTTGGCCATCTTCATCAATTACTTCTACACGGTGCCCCGGATAAGGTCGGCCCATGCTACCACTTTTTGCAGGCCATTGTTCTGATGAATTTCCGACGATATAATTTATTTCTGTTTGCCCAAACATTTCGTTTACGGTAATTCCCAATTCAGTTTGGCACCAATTAAATATTTCTTCTCCCACCGCTTCACCCGCACTCATAATTGACCGCAATTTCAACTTGTATTTTTCCCGGGGAAATGGAATCGTTTTTTTCATCATCTTCAATGCAGTCGGAAAAAGAAATGTATTGGTAACCTTATATTTTTCCAAAAGATAAAAAGCGGTTTCTGCTGAGAATCTGCCCTTGTATCCTAGGATAGATTTTCCAAAATATAAAGCAGGTAAAAGAGCATCCATTAACCCTCCCGTCCATGCCCAATCAGCAGGAGACCAAAACAGATCATCGTCTTTTGGATATCCATTTTGGGAGGCCACAAAGCCAGGCACATTTCCAATTATTGCTGAATGAGGAATTAATGCACCTTTTGGAGGGCCTGTAGTTCCGCTGGTATAAATGAGAATTGCAGCATCATTAAAAAGAGTTTTTACCGGTTTAAAAATTGGCAATTCTTTTGAAAGTTCTTCATGCCAATTCAACATATCTGGCGCACTACCATCTACCAGAATAATATGCTGTAAAGATGGACATTGTGCCCACACTTCACTAATATTTTTTAAAGAGACTGAGTCAATAATTGCCACCTTCGCTTCGCTATCCTGCAAGCGAAACGCAATGGCTTCAGGTCCATATAAAAAAGACATGGGCATTGAAATAGCACCAGCCTGGTAGCATCCAATATGTGCAATCGCCGTCTCAATTCGTTGAGG
>JBDSHT010000065.1:0-2761 GCA_039918315.1 Ginsengibacter sp.
TTTTATCAGCGGTACTGTATTATTTCGGGAAGGTTTCGCCGGTTTCTTTTTTGTTAAGTTCCGGCTTGTGGTTTATTTTGATGATTTCTTTTTGGTTCATATTACCTTCTATTATTTATCGCAAGGCCTCCACATTTAAAGATCGCTTTAAAGTGGCTTTTGAAAATCAACACATGTTTTTGGAAAACGAGAGAGGTAGTCGAAGCTGGCCATGGACGGCGTTTAGTAAAATGATAGAGAGCCCATATTTCTTTCATCTTTATTTTGATAACCGGTCTTTCTTTTTAATACCAAAGGAAGCATTTGAGGGAGAAAGTCTTGTTAAGGCCAGGGCATTTTTAAAGGAAAAAATAAAATAAAAATTTCTTACCACCGATCTGTAAAATTGTTTTCCAGTTTCTTCTCCATTATATAATGTGGTATGGATATCTCTAAAAATTCCTTACCAGAAACTTTGTATCCAAGTTTTTCATAGAAACCAACTGCTGTTTTGCGTGCATGCATCGTCAGCGTTTTAAATCCTTTGTCGGTTGCAACGTTTTCTGCAAAATTCATCATTGAGGCACCGATACCTTTTCCCTGCAAATTATTCTGAACAGCCATTTGTCTCAACCGGGCTACTTCATTATCCTTATCCTGGGAAGTGAGCAGGCAGCACCCCAACATTTTGTCTTCATCAAACGCTCCAATTAAAATATCATTTTTTTCCCTTTCAAGTTCATCCGCATTAAAATTCAGGTTAAGAGGTTTACGCAAAATCTCAAAACGCAAATTTACCATTTGGTCATATTCATGGGTACCATGGTCTATCTGTTTAATGGGCATAACGTTAGTTGAAAGGAATTTTTTATGAGTAATAAAGCTACAATTATATTTTAAAAAAAATTGAGGAGCCAATGATATTGGGAATTTTAATCTTGTTTGGTATTTAATATAAGAAGCTGGAATAATAGGTCATGGTTTACTACCGAGAATGGCGCTGGATGCTGCTGTTATTTACATTTTTTCTTTTAAATACTTATTATTTTTTTTAATTACAAAAAGTATATTTTTGTAGCCGTATTAACTAAACCTAAACCTTACAATCATGCAAGACATTGCAACAAGAGTAAAAAAAATCATTGTTGACAAGTTAGGTGTTGACGAAGCTGAAGTAGCTTCGGAAGCTTCTTTCACTAACGATTTAGGTGCCGATAGCCTTGACACCGTAGAATTAATTATGGAATTTGAAAAAGAATTTAATATTTCTATTCCTGATGAACAGGCTGAAACCATTACAACGGTTGGCCAGGCAGTAGCATACCTTGAAGAACATGCTAAGTAACCATCTTATTTAACTTCGCAGGCAAGCTTATGGAATTAAAACGAGTAGTAGTAACAGGACTTGGAGCCATAACGCCATTAGGTAATGATGTTCCTGAATATTGGAGCGGATTGATTAATGGAGTTTCTGGAGCAGCACCAATTACCCAGTTTGATTGTGCCAAATTTAAAACCAGGTTTGCCTGTGAAGTAAAAAATTTTGAAGCCACCAATTACCTGGAAAGAAAGGAAGCAAGGAAGCTCGACCGGTTCACACAATTTGCTTTAATCGCAAGTGATGAAGCGGTGAAAGATGCCGGAATCTCCAAAGAAAATGTTGACCAGGATCGTGTCGGAGTCATTTTTGCCAGCGGCATTGGTGGTATTACCACATTTCAGGACGATGTCATGGAATTTGCCCGTGGTGATGGTACTCCAAGGTTCAATCCTTTCTTCATTCCCAAAATGATTCTTGATATTGCCGCAGGGCAAATTTCAATGCGATATGGTTTTCGCGGGCCCAACTTTGCGGTCGTGAGCGCATGTGCCAGCAGTACCAACGCCATCATAGATGCTTATGACAATATTCGGTTGGGTAAAGCAGACATCATTCTTACCGGTGGAAGCGAAGCCGTAATAAGTGAGGCTGGAGTAGGTGGTTTTAATGCCATGAAAGCGCTCAGCGAACGAAATGACGATCCTAAAACTGCTTCACGTCCTTTTGATAAAGACCGCGATGGTTTTGTAATGGGAGAGGCTGCAGGTGTTTTGGTACTGGAAGAATTAGAACATGCCAAAGCACGTGGTGCAAAGATCTATTGCGAAATCGCCGGCGGCGGAGCGACAGCAGATGCTCACCATATTACAGCGCCACATCCTGAAGGATTGGGAGCTAAAAATGTGATGCATGTTGCTTTGAAAGATGCCGGTATGCAACCTGAAGACATTGATTATATCAATGTTCACGGCACTTCTACACCATTAGGGGATATTGCCGAAACGAAAGCCATCTTGGCTGTGTTTGGCGAAAAAGCTTACGATCTAAATGTGAGTTCTACCAAATCCATGACTGGACATTGCCTTGGCGCGGCTGGAGTAATGGAAGCACTTGCGTGTATTTTGGCGATTACCCGCGATATCATTCCCCCAACGATTAATCACTTCACTGATGATCCCGAACTTGATCCTAAACTGAATTTTACTTTTAATAAAGCACAACACCGTGTGGTTAATGCTGCCTTAAGTAATACCTTCGGGTTTGGTGGACACAATGCTTCTGTTATTGTAAAAAAATACAAAGCAGATTCTTAAACCTTTAAATTCTGGACATGGAAAACACGCCCAATATTTCAACATCAGAAATAAAAAACTTCCTCGTACGCCGTCTCGGCGAAAAAGAAGGGGAAGAAATAATGGACTATGTTCAATCTGAAATAGATAAGAATGTGGCTGCCCGTGT
>JBDSHT010000066.1:0-3961 GCA_039918315.1 Ginsengibacter sp.
TGCCCCCTTCGATAAAATATCATTTGCATTTAACAACACACCTCTAAATTGAATTCCTGTAAATTTTAAAGTGTTTAAACTTTTCGGTAAAACGGTCCCGGAAACTGCGCGGTTTTTCAACAAAAGATTTATATGGTATGAGTTTTCCGATGATTTGAAATAGAGCAAATTATTTTGTTTGCAAAAAGCAAAAAAGCAACTGAAGGAATACGGTTCACAATTTTCATTTACACAACTTAGCGATGCCACCGGTTGCTTATCTAAAAAATCAATTATCAGATTGTCCATTCATATCTATTTTAGAGAATGTAAAAATAGAAATTAAGGATAAACTTGTCCTTTACAAAGGATATGATTTTAATCATAGGCAAATTGATCTTAACATGCACTTCTTCAATAATAATTCTAAAAATAAATTTCGCTGCCCTGCATCATCAACAAAAAAAAGCCCGGAATAATCCAGACATTTTTTCAATAACAATCAACAAATTTTAAATCCCTTCCAAAAATTGAGAGTGAATATAATCAACCACTGTAGGGAGACTTTGCGTTTCTTCAAATACTTTTAATTGCCTGTCGGCACCGGTGCCTGACTCTAATATTTTATGTACATGGCTTACTGCATTCTTGATACCAAGAGGGCCCGTTACATCGTCAATAAAATCCAACAGTTCGTAAATGAGTACCCGCGTATTTACTTCGGATTCCTTACCAAAATCAATCATGCTTCCTTCAATACCATAACGGCCGGCCCGCCATTTATTTTCATTGATCAACATGCGTGGGTACAAAATAAAATTTAGATTCTGCGTACGCAGTTTATAAATTTTTGCACAAATACCCTGGAACAATGCAGCAATGGTAATGGTTTCCTGCGCCGTAAGTGTCACATCACAAATCCTAAATTCCACCGTATTAAAAAATGGATGCACCCTCAGATCCCACCAAATTTTCTTTGCGTTGTCAATACAATTGGTTTTTACCAGCAGTTTTATGTAGTTGTCATAAGTTTCTATACTGTCAAAATAATCCGGAATTCCGGTGCGTGGAAACTTATCAAAAACTTTGGTACGAAATGATTTATACCCAGTTTGTCTTCCTTCCCAAAAAGGAGAATTTGTACTCAATGCATAAACGTGCGGTAAAAAATAACGGGCTGAGTTAGCGATATGAATTGCCATCTCACGGCTCTCCATTCCAACGTGTACGTGCAGTCCAAAAATCAAATTACTTCGGGCCGCTTCCTGTAATTCTTTGATAATATCACTGTACCTGATGTGGTCTGTAATCAACTGCCGCTCCCAATGACTAAACGGATGCGTTCCTGCCGCAGCTACCCAAAGGCCGAGATCACCGGCGATATTGCTGATCGTATTTCGAAGTGTAGCAATATCCATAAAAGCTTCATCGATATTATTACAGATGTCTGTCCCAACTTCCACAACAGCCTGGTGCATTTCTGCTTTTACTTTATCTTTTATTACTTTTTCACCTTCCTGAACAATCTTTTGTTCATGGCTTTTTAGCTCCCTGGTTTCCGGATCTAATACCATGTATTCTTCTTCAATGCCCAGCGTAAATTGTCTGTATGAAATGCCCGCCATAAATTATTCTGTTTGATTTTTGATGTAATTTTTTTCTTTATAAATTTCTTTGTTGCCCGCATATTGGCAAATCAAAAAGTATCGGCATTCCGGTGATTATTATTTATATAAATCTTTTCCGGCAGTGCTTCTTTTCACATATTCACCCCATGTTAGATTATCATTTCCTTCCTTGTGGCTTTGTGCTTTTTCTATTGCAAAATTTGCTGCAGTTTCCACCACCCAATCAAAGTTTTCCTGGCCTACGCTGGTAATTTCCGCATCAGGAGCAGGGTTACAGAAATCAATGGCATAAGGTACTCCGTCGCGAATAGCCAGCTCAACAGTATTAAAATCATAACCTAAATAATTACAGATTCGGAGAACGATATCCGTCATCAATTTTAGCCTTTCCGGATCAGGATTAAAATCCGCTACGTACCTTAAATGATGTGGATTGCGGGGTTCATAATTCATAATGCGTACATGCTTGCCACCAATGCAATAGCAACGATAATATTCATCAAAAATTATCTCCTCTTGCAGCATCATAATGAGCTCGCCGGTTTCACCATGTTTGGTAAAAAAGTCATCTACATTATTTACTTTATACACGCTCTTCCATCCGCCACCCGCATGAGGTTTCATGTAAGCTGGGAAGCCGATATATTTAAAAATAGTTTCCCAATCTAATGGGTATGCAAGATTAGAAAAAGATTGGTCGGAAGTATCAGGAGGCATTGTGCTTGAAGGAATAATTACCGTTTTGGGAACCGGCACATCAATCTTTGTTGCCAGGCAATTATTAAAAAATTTCTCATCAGCACTCCACCAAAATGGATTATTAATAACCGCCGTACCACACAGAGCCGCATTTTTTAAAAAGGCTCTATAAAAAGGTATATCCTGCGAAATGCGGTCCACTATTACATCATAGCCTGAACTTTCTCCTTGCATCACCTTATCTATATGCACTGCCACGGCTGTAATTCCCTCAATATTTTTTTGATTTATTCTTTCGATGAAAGCTTCCGGAAAGCTGCGTTCTCTTCCAAATAAAATTCCAATCTTTTTCATAATCTGTGTTTTTAAGTTAAAGGGAAATTGTAGTAATAGGTTAATGATAAAGAAAAATTTATATTAGCTAATATAGCAAAACTAATTTTCGTTATAAGATTTTATTTTAAAAAAAAGAGGTCAGAAAGTGAATTGTTTCCGACCTTATGAAATACATTTTTGACCCTAATGCATTAATTTTGGCGCTAATGGAAAACCTGCTTCAAACAATTGTAGATTCTCATGTTATAACTTCCCAATTCTTAGAGCGAGATGTAATCATTGATTTTTATTTTCCTCCAGGTCAGTCTATTAACTCAGGAGAAGTAACACTTCTTTTAATTAATGATGGGCAGGATTTGGTGACAATGAACTTCTATCAAATTCTTAATAAGCTTTATGAGGACGAAAAGATAGCTCCTTTACTTTGCGTAGGCATTCATTGTGGAGCAGATAGAAGAAATGAATACGGTACGGCAAACATTTTAGATTACCAGGGGAGGGGTGCCAAAGCTGCCTTATACACTCTTTTTATTTCAGAAGAACTCTTGCCTTTTATCCGAAGTGAATATTCCATTGCTTCTTTCAAAGAAAAATCGTTTTGTGGTTTTTCGCTGGGAGGCCTTTCTGCGTTGGATATTGTATGGAATCATGCGCAGGAATTCAAACATGTTGGTGTATTCAGTGGCAGCCTTTGGTGGCGGACTGTAGCCCAGGATGACCCTGATTTTAAAGAGGAAGATCACAGGATCATTCATAATGAAATAAAGAATGGAAGTTATGCTCCATGGCTTAAATTCTTTTTTGCAACAGGCACATTAGATGAAACGGCTGACAGAAATAATAATGGAATAATAGATTCTATTGATGATACACTTTGCCTTATTGAGGAGTTGAAAAAAAAGGGTTATGATCCACAAACCGACATTCGCTATCTGGAATTAAATGATGGCAAACATGATGTGACTACCTGGGCAAGAGCTTTTCCTGAATTTCTACTTTGGGGTTGGGGGCTGAAATAACAACACAAATCACAACAAAATAATTTTCAAAATCTCTCCCCATTGCTATAAAAAAAAATCTTCTACCGTTGGGAAGAAGATCTTTTAAAAATTTAAAGTGGGTTTGAGTGGTTTTTCAGTTAACGATCACTGAGCGTTGAAACTCTGTTCTCATTAGGATTTAATATTTTGAAGTAATGAATTCAATAAAAAAAGAAGTTGACTGATATCGGATTTTTTTGGTTTTTCCCGGATTAAAGGAAACAAGTCATTTTCAATGGATTTGGATTTTTTATCGATCAATGTTTGTTTATAACACCA
>JBDSHT010000067.1:0-2711 GCA_039918315.1 Ginsengibacter sp.
GAATTAAAAACAAAAGTGTATTCGATCGACAGCAGTGCGAATGCGGTGATTCTTTGTGATTTCGGTTCTACAGAGTTAGAAGGAAATTCGAAAGGCTGGTTTTCATTTTCGTCAGTGCGCCACACCATCATCCACATTTTAAATAAGAACGGATATGATGAAGCGAATATCGAGATTCCATATTATGAGAACGGAAATAGCAAAGAGGCAGTTACAAATCTGAAAGCGGTAACCTACAATCTGGAGAATGGAAAAGTAGTGGAAACTAAATTGGAAAAGTCTGCGCAGTTTAAAGAAAACGTTGATAAAAACAGGAGACTTTTGAAATTTACAATGCCGCAGGTTAAGGAGGGAAGCATCATTGAATTTCAATACGAAGTAAAATCTGATTTCATTCAAGTGCTGGATCCATGGTATTTTCAGAGCCTTTCTGCACCAACCTTGTGGAGCGAATTCAATTTTTCGGTTCCTGAATTTTTTAACTATAACTTTTTGAGCAGGGGTTACCTTGGATTTACTTACTCTGAAAACACTAATTTCAATTCATCTTTTTCGATATCTGATCTTACCTCTACCGGCTCTGCTAACGCCGAATCTTTTACAGCACGAGGCACCAAATACCGTTGGGTAATTAAAAATGTCCCGGAGTTGAAAACCGAAAACTTCACCTACTCTATCCGCAACCATATTTCAAGGATGGAATTCCAACTTGCCAGTCAAAGTAATCCTCTCGTGGCGCGCAGCTACCGGTCTAGCTGGCAGGAGGTAACAAAAAATCTATTAGAATCAGAAAGTTTTGGTGAAAAATTAAATGCCAACAATGGTTGGATGGCTGATGATATAAAACCACTGTATGCAAACCAGGATGACAATACACAAAAAGCAATTAAAATTTTTGAGTATGTCCGAAACAATTTTAAATCTACGGGCCTGGCTGGCATCTATTTAAACCAAACCCTTAAGAACGTTTTTAAAACCAAACAGGGAACCGTCGCCGAAATTAATTTATTACTAACTGCCATGCTTAGGTATGCCGGGCTCGATGCTAATCCTGTTTTGCTTAGCACTACCGGGCATGGATACACGACAGAATTTTCACCCATGATCAATAGTATGAATTATGTGGTGGCACAAGTAAATGATGGAACTAAAAATTATTTTTTGGATGGAACACGGCCGCGGCTTGGGTTTAATCATTTGCCTCTTGAATGTTACAATGGCCATGCAAGAATGGTAAATGCAGCGGCAACTCCAGCTTACTTTGTTGCAGATTCTCTGAAGGAAAAGAAAACCACAATTTTCTTCATAGGAAATGGAGATGACAGTACCTGGGGCGGAGGTGTAACTCAATATTTAGGATACTACGAATCCTATGGTGTTCGTGATAATATTGCGGAGAATAGCAAGGACGAATTCTTTAAAGGAATTCAAAAAGCGTATGGTGCAACTGCGAATTTATCAGTGCCTCAAATCGATTCACTCACCAATTATGATTTACCCGTAACCATAAAATACCATCTTGACATGACTCTTGATGGTGAAGATATTTTATACATCAATCCTACATTTAGTGAAGGATATAAAAAGAATCCATTTACAGCCGCAGAAAGATATTACCCGGTTGAAATGCCGTATGCCGAGGAAGAAACAATAATTTCTACAATTGAAGTTCCGCTCGGATACAAAGTGGATGAAATACCAAAACAGATGCTGGTAAAACTTGACGAAGAAGGCAAAAGTTTTTTTGAATACAGGATATCTTTATCCGGCACCACCATCTCTTTGCGCAACCGGATTAAAATAGACAGGGCATTTTTCCTGCCGGAAGAATACGGACAGTTAAGAGAGTTTTTTAACCTCGTTGTAAAAAAACAAGGTGAACAAATTGTATTTAAAAAAATAGCAAAATGACAAGGACACTACTTTCTATAATTTTTATTTTTTTAGTTTCAAGTGCAACAGCCGGGGACAAAATTTATGCAGTAAGCACCATTCCAAAAACTCTTTTGGAAAAAGCCGATGCAGTAAAAAGAATGGATCATACAGAATTTACAATCAACAATACACACTCCACAGTGTTAACCCGTCATTATGCAATTACCATATTAAATGAAAACGGTGATGGCCATTCCAGCATGGTAGTTTACTATGATAAACTCACTTCAGTGAGTTCTATTAAAGGCACTCTTTATAATGCAGAGGGAGTGGAAATTAAATCTTTAAAAAATAAAGACGTAAGGGATTTGAGCGCAGCGGATGACAACAGCCTTGCTGAAGACAGCCGGGTAAAAGTGCATGATTTTAATTACAAAGTGTATCCCTACACGATCGAATACGAAGTAGAAACCACACAAAACAACACCTTCATATTTCCTTCGTGGACACCACAGCAGGGTGAGGATTTTTCTGTAGAACAAAGTGATTACACAATCATTTTTCCTGAGAATTATAAACTGCGTTTCAAAGAATTTAACTGCAAAGGGACCCCGCAAAAAACTATAGAAAAGGGCAATATCAAAATGAAATGGAATGTTAGCCAAGTGCCAGCGATCAAAGTTCCATTTGCTGTCACTTCATGGGCAGAACTGGCCACAGTGGTGTATTTCGCACCTTCTGATTTTGAAATTGGAAAGTACAAAGGCAACATGAATACATGGGCAGGGTTTGGTGAATTTCAAAATACATTAAATGTTGATCGGGATATTTTGCCG
>JBDSHT010000068.1:0-3516 GCA_039918315.1 Ginsengibacter sp.
CTTCAACGCTGTCTGGTAGCGCTGAAGCGGAAGAATATCTCTTCGTAACTGAGCAATAATATCTGCTTTCGATGCGATCATGAGGGTTTAAATTGTTAGCAATAATACTAAATAATTTAGTAAATAAAGAAAAGTGTTTATACAGTAGTTGGAAACGTTTGGTTTTTCTTTTTGGGGAGTTAGGGGTGGGGTAGGGTTGGCTGAAAGCTTAGTATATAAAATATTGTTTTGTTTGAGTGGTGGCGTAAATTAGCGGAAATGCAGACGTTACCTGAAAGGCAAAGTCACCAATACCAATTGACAATATGGCAAAAATTCATACACTCAAAATATCTAACTTTAAAGGCCTCGAAAAATTTGAACATGTTTTCGGAATGACCGATTTCATTTGTCTCATTGGTCGTGGTGATTCTGGTAAAACCACAATTCTAGAAGCAATTTCGGCTGTCCTTTCTCCTAATTGGAATTTAACATTTTATGATACTGATTTTTTTAAAGGAGATATAACCAATCCAATAGAAATAGAAGTTTCATTATACGATTTACCGACCACACTCATTCAAGAATCCAAATATGGACTTTTCATACGTGGACTAGACCTATCCACAAATTTAATTCATGATGACATTGAAGATAGTCATTTGACTATTTTGACAATTAAGCTTACAGTTGACAAAAACCTAGAACCTAAATGGTTTGTAATAAATGACAGAGTAAGCCAACAATCAATAGAAATAAGAGCTAGCGACAGAGCTAGTTTCAATGTTTTCTTGGTTTCTGATTATATTGACCGTCATTTTTCTTGGAGTAAAGGAAATCCTTTGTACTCATTACTAAAAGGAGAAGATACATCTACCGAAAAAACCAATATTATCATTGATGCATTTCGAGAAGCGAAAGAAAAAATAGACGCAACTTCCTTTAGTCACCTTGATAGCGTTGTAGATAAAATTAAACTTTCAGCAACATCTTTAGGAGTTGATATCACTAACACCAATACTACCATTGACTTTAAAGATATTTCAATTAAAGATGGAAGAATTTGTTTGCATGACAATACAGTTCCATTTAGGCAAAAAGGCAAAGGTTCTAAGAGATTAATTTCAATCGCAATACAAACAGAACTTTCAAAATCAGGAGGTATATTATTAATTGACGAAATTGAACAAGGACTTGAACCTGATAGAGCACAACACTTGGCGAAAACTTTGAAAAGTCAAAATAAAGGGCAGGTATTCATAACAACACATTCAAGAGATGTTTTAGTAGAATTAAAATCAGAAGATATATTTAGAATAAAAAAAGGGAATCAGACCCTGTATGCTTTTGACTCCTCTTTGCAAGCTTGCATAAGAAGTAATCCAGAATCTTTTTTCTCTGAACGTATTTTGGTTTGTGAAGGACCAACTGAAATTGGAATTTGCAGAAGTTTGAATGAGCATAGAATATCTAAAGGGAAAGATAACACGGCCTTTCTAGGTGTTCGATTTGCAAATGGTAATGGTACAACTCAAATTGACTATGCAAAAAGTTTTTTAAGAGCAGGTTATGATGTTTGTCTTTTTTGTGATTCTGACGTAGATAGTATAAATGAGCAAAAAGAGGCACTTAGAACTATGAAGATTATTGTGATTGATTGTGATGTCAAAAACGCTACAGAAAATCAAATTTTTCTTGACCTACCCTGGGAAGGAGTTAAAAAACTTATTCAGTATCAGGTTGAACAATTGCATGAATCAGTAGAGGATAGCATTAAAGCTGAGTTCAAAAAATATGGAGAGTTAGGAATCAATTGGATTGAAACTGAGTCATTACAAATAAGACAAGTTTTAGGTACTACAGCAAAGAATAAAGGCTGGTTCAAAAGAACTGACCATGGCGAATTCCTTGGTAAAATTTGTTGTGAATATCTTGCAGATTTCAAAGGTAAAAGAACTGAAAAACAATTTGAAGAGCTATCTAAATGGATAGACAATGTTTAACCATCTAGAATTTACCTCAAAGGAAAAAAGTATGTTGATTGCCCCTGCTGGTTTCGGCAAGACACATACAATTGCTGAATGTTTAAAGACAACTAAAAATAATGAGAAGCAACTTATATTAACTCATACACATGCAGGGGTTGCTTCAATTAAAGAAAAAATCAAAAAGGAAGGAATACCAAATTCAAGTTTTGAAGTAGAAACAATTACAAGTTTTGCTCAAAAGTATGTGTTAGCTTTTTACACTGGAAATGATTTGCCCTCACAAGATGATAGCAAATTGTATTATCCGTTTATTATTGAGAAGGCTAATGCTCTTTTTAAACTTAAACCCATTCGCCAAATTATTTCAAATACATACAACGGACTATTTGTTGATGAATACCAAGATTGTATGGTAACCCAACATAATTTAGTGCTTTCACTTTCTGAATTATTTCCAACTCACATTATAGGTGATTTCCTTCAAGGAATATTTGGTTTTAATGGTGAACAACTAGTTGATTTAAATGATGAATTAGCAATGAAAGGTTTTATTGATTCAAAATACGAGTTGGATAAACCACAACGTTGGTTAAATGACAATAATGCTTTATTGGGTGCTGATTTGAAAATAATTAGAGAAGACCTTATCAATAATAATGAAATTGATTTGAAGAAGTATCCTTCTATAGAATTAAAATTGATTACTGAATTGGATTTGTATAACCCAATGACAGACTATTGCAGACAAATAAGGAATCTGTTGAGGGAAAAAAATGTGCTTTTATTACACCCTGATTCGACCAGCATATACCCACGACTGAAAATAATTAAAACATTTAATAATGGATTTACTTTAGTAGAATCAATTGATGATAAGGACTTTTACATTTTATCCAAGGAAGCAGATTTGCTTACAAAAGAGAACGTTCGAACAGACCTAATTGGGCTTTGCTATAAACTATTTAACAAAACAGGCATTGATAATTGGTTTAATGGAACGGGATTAAAAAATAAAACTAAAACTGAAGATAAGGTGAAATCATTGCCTTTAGAAATTCAAATAAGGCTTTTAGAAAATGGATTTTCCTTTTTAAATTTCTCTCAATTATTAAAGAATATTAAGGGATTGCCGGAAGTCAAATGTTATAGGAAAGAACTGTTTATTACATTTTGCAAAGCATTAGAAGATGCAGAAATTCAGAATATTTCTGTCTTGGAGGCCATGAATGATAAGCGAAACATGATCCGTAGGATTGGTAGAAAAATTTATGGAAGATGTATAGGGACTACTTTATTAACTAAGGGTTTGGAATTTGATACTGTGGCAATATTGAATGCACAAAAATTTAAATGTCCTAAACATTTATATGTAGCGATGACTCGAGCATCCAAACGATTAATAGTCTTTACTAACAACTCAATTGAGACTGTAAAATAAACTGTGTCAAAGTTCAAAAATGATTTCAGAACTTTAAAACACAGTTTAATTATGGAAAAGAAAAAAGAAGCCTTCGATTACGAAGCATTAAAAAAGAAGACCCTGGAGCAA
>JBDSHT010000069.1:0-7571 GCA_039918315.1 Ginsengibacter sp.
CCCTCTTCTTCCAATCTTAATGTTGCCATAGCAGTAAAAGTTTTGGATACCGATGCCAGGTGAAATGCACTGTGTGCATTTAATGAATCTTTTTTTCGCAGATTAAAAAAACCATGATAACCTTCAAAAATAATGTGGCCTCTTTTTGCCACTAATACGGCACCATTAAAACCATACTTTACCAGTTTGTTTTCATAATAATCTTCAATGCCTTCATGGTATCGTTTGTATTCTGCCGGAGAAATATCGGGCTGTGCTGGTATCGTGTATGCTGTTGAGTCGGATGAAATTTCTTTTGTTTTTTTAGCGGAAGAGTTGCAACCGAAAAAAATGATTGCAGAAATAAAAACAATGGAAATAAATTTGCAAAAATTCATTAAAATGATTTCGAGGATTTAGGAATTATATTTGCAATATTACATTACAATCTTTAAAATGCCCGACACAAAACTCACCAGCTACCCTAAGAATAAAATAAATATTCTTTTTTTAGAAAACATTAGCAAAAGCGCAGTTAAAAAATTTTCAGATGCCGGCTATACATCAGTCAAACAAATAACCGGAGCACTCAGCGAAGAGCAACTTATAAAGGAAATAAAAAATGTGCATCTCTTAGGAATCCGTTCCAAATCAAAAATAACAGAAGAGATTTTGAAAAATGCACCCAGGCTCCAGGCAATTGGCTGCTTTTGCATCGGAACTAACCAGATAAATATGGAAGCTGCAACCCGCAGCGGTATTGGTGTTTTTAATGCTCCTTATTCAAATACCCGTTCTGTTGCTGAATTAGTAATGGCTTCATCTATTATGTTGATACGAAGAATTCCTGATAAAAACAAAGCTGCCCATGAAGGAATCTGGTTGAAGGAATCAAGCGGAAGCCATGAGTTGAGGGGGAAAACGTTGGGTATTATCGGTTATGGAAATATAGGCTCACAGGTAAGCGTACTCGCAGAAGCTTTCGGAATGAAAGTGGTTTTTTATGATGCAGAAACTAAAATGCCTTTGGGAAATGCGGAAGATAAAAAATCGTTGAAAGAACTTTTAAAAGTCGCAGATGTAGTAACGCTGCATGTTCCTGATTTACCAACAACACGGAATCTTATTAATAAAAATAATTTAAAATTTTTCAAACCTACTTCCGTACTTATTAATTATGCACGAGGAGAAGTGGTTGATTTAAATGCATTAAAAAATGCGCTGATCAACAAAGAAATTGGCGGGGCTGCTATTGATGTATTTCCCGAAGAGCCCGAAAAAAATGGTGATAAATTTGAAACACCGTTACAAGGACTGAGCAATGTAATTCTCACGCCGCATGTGGGAGGTTCTACTGAAGAAGCTCAACATAATATTGGCGAAGATGTAAGCACAAAACTGTTCAATTATTTAGAGAAAGGAATTAGTACAGGTTCTCATTCTATCCCTGCATTAAGTTTGCCTTTGCAGGAAAATACCCACCGCATTTTACATATTCACGAAAATATACCCGGTGTGCTTTCTGAAATAAATACCCAACTGTCATCCAATAAAATAAATATTGTGGGACAGTATTTAAAGACCAATGAAAAGATTGGTTATGTGGTGTTGGATATAGAAAAAAAGTTGTCAAAGAATGCCCTTGAATTGTTGAAAAATGTAAAGGGCACTATTAAGGTAAGGTTATTGTACTAGGCAGTTTCATGAACATTTTTATTTCGAAAAAAATAACTTTTTGTTCCTGAAAAGGTAACACGAATGGTTAACGCTGTTCGTAACTTTGTACTATCGTTTTATGTAACGAAACCTAACCATTATGAAAGTAGTAATTATAGGTGCAGGCTTTGGGGGATTAAAATTAGCCAGGGAGTTTGGATCTAAAAAAGGCTTTGATGTCACCCTTATCGACCAGTTTAATTTCCACCAGTTTCAGCCTCTCTTTTACCAGGTAGCCACATGTGGACTGGATGCCAGCAACATTTCTTTCCCTTTGCGAAAAGCATTTCAAAAAGATGAAAACGTGCATGTGCGTATGGCCCGTGTAGAAAGCATTGACCTCGCTAATAAAAAAGTAGTCGCTGATGTTGATGTGTTTAGTTACGATGTTCTTGTGATTGCAACAGGTGCTAATACCAATTTTTTTGGAAACCAGCAGTTGATAGAAAATACCTATCCGATGAAATCGACTGTAGAGGCTTTACAAATTAAATACCGTTTGCTTCAGAATATTGAAGATGCTATTTACATGAAAGATCCGAAGAGTTTGGAAAGCCTTCTCACCATCGTGATCGTGGGTGGTGGTCCCACCGGTGTGGAAATGAGTGGGGCCATTGCGGACATGAAGCGTTTCGTGTTGCCTAAAGATTATCCTGAGCTGGATTTTAAAAATAAAATGAAGATTTATTTACTCGAAGGTGGTCCGAAATTGCTGGGTCCCATGAGCGAAAAATCCAGTGAGCAATCGTTTAAATATCTTCAGAATTTAGGTGTTGAAGTTTTGACAAATACTATCGTAAAAGATTATGATGGTAAAAAAGTAACTACCACTTCGGGTATGATAATTAACAGTTCACTGGTGGTGTGGGCTGCAGGAGTTATTGGCAGTGTACCCGCAGGGATTGAAAAAGATTTAATCGTAAAAGGTAATCGGATAAAAGTGGATCGGTTTAATAAAGTGTCGGGCATCGACGATGTGTATGCCATTGGTGACGTGGCTTCCATGGAAACTGATCATTATCCGCATGGTCATCCGCAGGTGGCTTCTGTCGCAATCGCGCAGGCAAAAGTGTTAGGCAAGAATTTAAAGAAAATAGAAAAAAGCAAATCCGACCTGGTGAAATTTGAGTACCACGATAAAGGTTCAATGGCAACAGTTGGGCGCAATCTTGCAGTCGTTGATATTCCAAAACCAAAGTTACATTTTGGAGGTTTTCTTGCCTGGATGATTTGGATGGGGCTTCATCTTTTTTTATTATTGGGTGTAAAAAACAAGTTTGCAGTATTTGGAAATTGGATTTACAATTATATCACTTACGATAATAATTTCCGTTTAATACTCAGAGCATTTGACAGGCCAAAGAAAGCGAAAATCGAGAGGGGCGAACCAAAGAATATGTCATTTATTCCACAACATCATGATGGGGTGGAAGCAGAATAATTTGATGGATATATAAAATGCTTTTGATAGAAAAATTATTTAAACGTTGCCATTATTTTTTTTGCTCGTACTTTAAACGCCGCAGTTTGATGAGGCATCTGGTCTTCAATTATTAATTTTAATTCTGGAATTATTTCGGGATATTTTTTCGCCAGTTTTTCTAACACAGTTAATGAAAAAGCTTTAACAGCCACAGCTTCATTCTGAGATTCAATGTACGAAAAACAAATGTCCATGATTGCACCTTCATGTTTTTCAGGAATGTCAATTGATTGTAAAAGTCGTACCGTATTCCGTTTTACAGCATCATGAATACCAGGCTTTTTCAGATTTGCAATGAGTTCGGCAAATTTATTTTTTATTAAAAAAGGATATTTAATAACACAAAAACTCATCGGCCATGCAGCCCGCTGCACCACACGGTATTCATCATTTATAAAGAGATGAAATAATTCATTAAACCTGGGTTGGCTATCACCTACCCATTCTACTATGCATTCGCAATTTTCTTTGGTATGCTCTTTTAATATTTGATTTCTCAGCTCCATTTTTTAAAGAAATAATGGAGGCAATCTACTGATTTCTTTCATTCAGTAATAATTAAACAGAAGTAAAATTTTCGATTGTATTTAACGGAGTACAACGCTTATATTTTCTTTTAATTTTTCACCTTCGATAGTCAATAAATACAAACCGGGGGATACGGAAGATTTAAAGGAAAGCTTATAAATATCCTGCCCATGATTCGTAGCAATCGATTGCTGGTAAATCGTTTTGCCTGTTACGTCACGCATTGAAACAATTACCTTGTTACCCTTGTAACTTTTAAGATGCATGCTTATATTTCGAGTGGAAGGATTAGGATAAATTTTGATTAATGACAAGTTCGTAGCATCAAAATCAATTGTTTTAACAGCATAAATCGTTGCACGTCCATCGATGTCAAACTGCGTTAGTTTATAATAATTAGTACCTGCGAATGGTTGGTCATCATACGTGAGATAATCAGCAGATCCTGCGGTATCGTGCGCTTTTATTTTAGATAATAGAATAAAATCTTTTCCATTAGATGACCGGCTAATTTCAAAATGATCATTATTTTGTTCAGACTGTGACGTCCATTCTATCCTGGCTTTTTGTTTTTCTTTTTTTACGGCAAAGCCGGAAATAGTTACAGGTAATACAGCTACGTAATTTTCCAGCGTTATTGTTTTCGCATTGTTATAAACGTCTGTCATGTGGGCGGGTGTATTTTGCGAAAAAGCCAAATCAGACCATGTCATAAAGTAGCTCCAGAAAGCACCAGAGCTCAATGAATTATTGATGTCAGGTATCGGGCCATTTTCTGACATGGCAATTAATTTTTTGCCACCGGTAATCGTATATAAATTATCAAATAGGTTTTTTTGTGGGGTATAATTGAATTCGCCCGGATAGGAATCATAGCCAATCAAATCTGTTTTACTATTGCCCGGATACCAATCTGCTTCCGGAGTTGACCATACCCATATCAGGTTGTGCAAACCATGATAATCGTGTAGCCTCTGGTAAACAATATCCCACATTGCTTTTGCCGGACCACTGCCTTTTGCTCCCCACCAAAACCATGCTCCGCCTGCCTCGTGAAGCGGCCTCCATAAAACAGGAACGTCCGCATCCTGAAGTTTTTTTAATTGAACGGCAATGGCATCTATGTCTCTTATCACATCTATGTTTTGTTGTGTGCCATTTATCACAGCTTGCGATACATCAAAAGTGGTAAGATTGGTGTAGAATGTATTGGTTCCAGCAGTGCCTCCTGATGGAGAACCCCAATGCCAGTGAATTGCAACGATTCCTTTTTTGCCGGTACCATTATACCAACTTATGGCATGTTCTGCATCCTGGTTATCTACCGGACCGAAAATGTGTCCGCTACCTCCCCATTTCCATGGATACATGGGTGAGTAACTTGCAAAATCCCAGGCACGAAGCAATGGCGATTTGCCCACCTGGGTTTTTACATTTTCATATTGGTCATCGGTTGAGCCCGAAATAATATTAGTACCAAATTGTGTACGCAAATATTTGTATAAATGTTTGGTAGCGGCACTTAGTTTGTTATCTATTAGAGTAGGGGTGATGTCAAAAACGTTTGGTGGTATGGTGTAAATGCTGAACTTATCTACATCCATATAGCCCCAGCTTTTTTCTACAGTGATTGTGTTAATTCCTGAATTTAAATAAATACTTCCGGCGTTGAGGTCAACAAAGTCGGCGGCTGCAGGAAAAACTACTTCTCCAACGAAAATATTGTTTGCCAGAACTCGTTGATTCTTGTTGCCGTTCGTTGCACGATAACGAATCTCCAATTTATAGTAGGACGCTGCAGGCACTGTTACATTTACAGTGACATTATCGCCATTATTATCAAAACCTGTAACGAACGGTCCACTTGAGCTACCCGTTTGTGCAGAAATGTAAACACCAGTTAATACGCCTGTTTCAGCCTCCACGCTGGTTACGAAGGTTTGAGCGTTCAGCGAATTGTTGAAAATGAAAGCAGATAAAAGATAAAGTATAAATTTTTTCATGGTGCATTAATTGAAGAATTTCAAATCAGTGAAAGCCAATCACAATCGACCATAAAATAACAATGTTTTTCAGTCAATACGATTTTTTGTAAGTTTCTGTTTAGAATTGGATAAAAAAGTATCATGGAGGTTCTGCTGTGTTTCCGATATTTGGAAAGCAGACTCGTGAGAAAGATTTTTTGTGTACCTACACGGAAATTTAACAATCATTAAAATAAAAAGCATCGATGAACAAATTATTAATGCTGGCATTTTCTTTTTCAACTGCCTTGTATTGTTCCGCAGATATTCGGCTACCGAAATTTTTTAGGGATAGCATGGTTTTGCAAAGAGACCAGGTAATTCCTATTTGGGGATGGGCGGCAAAAAACGAAAAAGTTACTGTGCAATTTGGTGATCAGAAAAAAGTAGCAGTGGCTGGTAAGGATGGAAAATGGAGAATCAATCTTGATAAGATGGGAGCCGGCGGTCCTTTCACACTTTTGGTTTCCGGGAAAAATTTGATTGCATTAAAAGATATTTTGATCGGGGACGTCTGGCTGTGTTCTGGTCAGTCTAATATGGAATATAAAGTGAATGGAGTTCTCAACGCGAAGGAAGAAATCGCGGCTTCCACTAACCCAAATATTCGCCACATAGAGATTCCTAAAGCAGTCTCCGGTAAACCTGAGAATGATATTTCGCAAAATGCAACATGGCGTTCGGCCTCACCTGCATCAACAGGAAATTTCACAGCAGTTGGATATTTTTTTGCAAAAAAATTGTATGATGAACTGAAAGTGCCAATCGGCCTCATACATTCTTCGTGGGGTGGAACTGATATTGAACCATGGACCAGTCGCTATGCTTTGGAAAAAAGCGACGAGTTTAAATCATTAATGAAGAAGATTCCTTCCATTAATCTTGATTCGTTGAATAAAGTATTTAAAGAAAAATTAACCGTCGATTTACAAAAATGGCAGGGTGGATTGCCGGATGCAACCATTGTGAATTCATGGAAACAATTTTCATTTGATGATGGTTCATGGCATCAAATGACCGTGCCTTCTATTTGGGAAACCCAAGGTCTTACTGACATAGATGGAATTGTTTGGTTTAGAAAAAATATTATTTTATTTGCAGCGGATGCTGGAAAAGAAGGCACTCTTGAATTATCACTTATAGATGACATTGATGACACCTATATTAATGGTGTAAAAATTGGGAGCACCAGCGGCTACAATATTGCGCGTAAGTATAAAATACCAACAGGGATTTTGAAAGAAGGAAAGAATGTAATTGCTGTTCGCATTAATGATACAGGCGGTGGCGGCGGAATGTATGGTCCGGCATCCGATATGAAAATAACTGTCAATCAACGAAGTCAGTCATTAGCAGGTCAATGGAAATACCGTATTGCTTCTGTCGTGGATACCAAAAGTTCCGTAGCGCCAAATAGCTATCCCACTTTACTTTTTAATGCTATGATAAACCCATTAATACCTTATGCTATAAAAGGTGCACTATGGTACCAGGGTGAGAATAATGCGAGTCGTGCATATCAATATCGTTCTGCCTTTCCTTTGATGATAAATGACTGGAGGCAACATTGGGGTGAGGGGAATTTCCCTTTTTATTTTGTACAATTGGCGAGTTTTAATGCGGCAAATGGTAATAGTCAAAAGGGAAGTGCGTGGGCAGAGCTAAGAGAAGCACAGACACTAACTTTATCTCTCCCTCACACAGGCATGGCAGTTATTACGGATATAGGAATGGCGGATGATATCCATCCAAAGAATAAACAGGATGTAGGAAAAAGATTGGCGGCCATTGCTCTGCATGATGCCTACGGAAAAAATATTGTTTATGGTGGACCAACTTAC
>JBDSHT010000070.1:0-17767 GCA_039918315.1 Ginsengibacter sp.
GGGTTCGCGTATCAGGATTATGGGTGATGGCATCTTCGAGACCTTCCACTTTTTCACCCAGCCTTTCCATGATGATAAAATACTTGTCAACAATAACATCGATCAATGAATAGTACAAATAATCAGCGCCACTGATTCTTAATTTGCTGCCTGCAACTTTTAGTCTTTCGCGAAGCGGATCAAAGAGATCCCTGCTGGCATCCTCCTGGAAACTGAGCACAAAATTCTTTCCCAAAATCAAGCTGAACTGCTCACTCTCTACGGTCTTCAAAGTTTCATTGTAGAAAAGCATGTTCACCAAACTATATAAAAGATGATTTAGTTCATCCATTTTTGGACGCTGTCCACTACTGTAAATATCTTCGGCAATAAGAGGGTGTACACCAAAATAGTTACACATTTTTTCAACATCTGATTTTTTTAGTCCATCAATATTGATCCAACTGATATTGTTTGTGGACAGGTATTTAAAGCATTCTTCAGCAGTTTCAGGATGCTGGATTGTAACCCCTTCAGGGCTATATTCATAAACCGTAAAGATGGACTTTTCCGGCTCTTTTCTCGTGGGAGGAAGCGTTGGATTTATTGTTGAAACTTTCCTGGAAACCAGTTCGTCAAAAGGATTCAATAATGATAATAAATTTTTTCTGCGCATAAACAAAAAGTAGGAATTAGAAAAAACATTCCGGTTTGATATCAGCCAGCGTGTTTATTTTTTGCGGGAATAACTTTCTTTTTTTTATCATCACTTGTGTTTTTATCACTGTTCCACATCTGCCTGTACATTCTCCAATTTCCTCCTTCCTCCTGCCACAATGTAATGTACTTACCCTTTTCGAGTTGCTTATCATCTTTTAAAAACATTTTGTAAGAACCCTCTTCTACCAGCATTGCGCTGTCGCCCCAAATGTGAGAAGTTTTTAAATCGAATTTTTTAATACCCTCATTCATCATCCTGGAAATTTTCATCCTGATATTATCTCTGCTTTCAATGGCCGGAGTATCAGATAAAAGAAGGTGTGCATTAGTGGTATAGCAACTGGCAACGTCAACGGAATCGGCTTCTTCAAATGAGTGCATAAATTTTTCGTTGCTGCGTTTTATCGACGCCTCGCCTTGTTTAATATCAAAAGCTGAAGCCGATCTTTCGATTTCTAATTTGTCCGCTTCGTTGCAACCATTTATTATTAGAAAAAACAACAAAAGCCAAAAAGGCTTTTTTAGGATTGTATAATTCATTGTGGTGTTATTATTATCATCATTTTTAAAACGTAAAATTTAATCCGTAACATTATAAAGTTGCCTGGCTTTTTCCAGGTCTTCGGGTGTATCAATAGAAACCGGGCTGTCATTGGTGATTACCATTTTAATGCGAACGCCATTTTCCAGGTAACGAAGCTGCTCCAGTTTTTCTGCAGATTCCAAGGGAGACATTGGCCATTCTGTAAACTGCATAAGGGTTTCTTTTTTAAAACCATAAATCCCAATATGTTTAAAATACATTGCTATTTCATTTTTGTTCCTTGGAAAAGGAATCACGCTGCGCGAAAAATATAGAGCAAAAGAATTTTTGTCAACAACCACTTTTACATGGTTCGGGTTTGATATTTCTTCTTCATCTTCGATGGGATACATCAATGAACAAACCTGAACGGTATTATCTTTTCGGAAAGCTTCCATCAAATCTTTGAGAATTTCTTTTTTCACAAACGGTTCATCTCCCTGAACATTTACAATCACATCCACTTCAATATCTGCTATGGCTTCCGCAATTCTATCGCTGCCGCTTTCGTGCTCCTTCTTGCTCATTAGTGCATAGCCACCATTTCTAACTATTTCATCAAAAATAATATCACTATCCGTAACTACAATTACTTCGTCGAATAATAAAGTGGCGCGGGTGTTTTCGTAAGTATGCCGGATCACAGTTTTATTTCCCAGTATTTGCATTAGCTTGCCCGGAAAACGTGTGGCAGCATAACGTGCAGGGATAAGGGCAATTGTTTTCATTTTTAAAAAGAAATTTTAATTTAATCTTTCTTCACCTACCACCGGCGAAAAATAAAAAGGTTCAGGCAACTCGGGTGTTTCATATTTACAGGAAGAACATTGATACACATTTTTTACGCTCATTGCATAATTGGAAAATAACCAACTAAGAATGGCGGTGAGAAAGTTTGCGGTAGATTTTTTTGCAATCAGCTCTATATCGTTGCTGCCGCATTTAGGACAGATAGCCGTTTTGCGAAACTCCTCATCTAATTGCTGTAATAAAAACGAAACCTCCTGTGCATCTGTGGATTTAATTACCAATTTTATACCACCTATTGCATTAGAAAGATATGGGCCAACCGTTACTGTGGATTCATCATTTAAATAACACTCTATACCCGCACTTTTTAATTTGGTTAATAAAATATGTGCGGAAAAATAATTATTAAAGGTTCTTATAGTGATTAGCTCCATCTGAAATAAAACTACGAAAATTGTTTGGTGAAAAACTTAAAAAGGATTGTAACAAACCCATAAAATTTCTTCAGGGACAGGCATTAAAAAAGGCAATTCGTAATCCGAATTGCCTTCAATAAAAATAAAATTCAAAAAATTAATTATTGAGCATCAGTGGCATTACCAACATTAGTAATTCTTCATTCTCCACTTTTTCTGTTGGTTTAATAATTCCGGCTTTGGTGGGTGTACTTAATTCAATCACCACTTCTGAAGTATCAGAAGCACTTAGCATTTCTATCATGAATTTTGCATTGAAAGCAATCTGAAGATCTTCCCCATCATATTGGCAAGCCATTCTTTCATTTCCTTCAAAACTAAAATCCACGTCTTGTGCTGCAAGCTGTAACTCGCTCCCGGTAATGGTTAGCGCCACCTGGTTGGTACTTTTATTACTAAATACACTCACCCGGCGAAGCGCATTTTGAAAGTCATTTTTATTAACGGTCAATTTATAAGGATTATCTGTTGGTATCACCACTTTATAATCCGGGAACCTTGCATCGATCAAACGGCACACCATTTCTGTGCTGCCATGTTTTACAAATAAATGATTGGAATTGTATGAAATTGTCAATTCCTCATCTGTCGAAGGAAGTACATTTTTTAAAAGATTTAAAGGCTTTTTAGGAACGATGAATGATGCAGTCTCAGGACATTCCACATCTTTTCTTGAATAACGTACAAGCCTGTGCGCATCAGTTGCCACACTGGTAATTCCTTTTGCTGACAGTTCAAAGTAAACACCGGTCATTGCGGGCCGCAGGTCATCATTGCTCACCGCAAACAGACATTTGTTGATAGCGGTAACTAGTACGGACGAAGGCATTTTAAAAGAGTTCGCGTCGTCAGCAATTGGCTCTTTTGGAAAATTGTCCGGATTTTCACCCATCACTTTATACTTTCCATTATCGCTGGTAAGCTCTACTCCGAAATTTTTATCAATATTAAAAGTCAACGGTTGCTCCGGTATATTTTTCAATGACTCCAAAAGAATTTTTGCGGGAATACATACTTTGCCACTGTCTTTAGCTTCAATATCCATGTGGATCTTCATTACAGTTTCCAGATCGGTAGCCACGATAGTTAGTTTATTCTTTTCTATTTCAAAAAGAAAATCTTCAAGAATAGGTAATACAGTGTTGGCGTTGATTACACCACTTATTTGCTGAAGATGTTTTAATAATTGTGTTGAGGAAACAATGAACTTCATAAAAAATGTTTGTTGCCAAAGATAAAAGAATTAATCAAAGCACAACAAAAAAAGGCAACGTTTAGCAACGGACAAAAGACTCGAAAAAAACAAATTGCGATAGTTTTTTAATCAAGCAGAAAGAATGAAATTATTTATTTGGCTGCTTCAATGTCTCCCCAGTTTTCTCCTCTATGTATTCTTAAGATTTGGGTATCACTTACTTTAAATTGCCTCACAAGTTGTTTCATAGGTTTTCCCTCATTCATCAACTTTTTGAGGAGCATTACTTTTGTTACTGATAATTTGGCGGCCCTTGAGTGGTACTTGTTCCGAAGCCGCCGGTCCTCTTTATCTTTAATAACATAAGGGCTGAGTTTCTGATGTTCGTAATTTTCTTCCAGCGACATCCATTTTAAATTAGTCCACACATTATTTAATTTCTCATGGTCTATATGTGCAACAACGGTTTGGTTTTCTTGTGGTGCAGGAAGAAAATATTCTGCGACCAACCTATGAATTAGCGAATGATAATTAATAGTTCGTTTCTTCAAATCATCACGAAACTTTTTACTCAGGTTCTTTTTTAGTGTTGCAAGTAATTCCGTTATTTCCGCCATTACCACTTCTGATTCTTTATTTTCTTTCAAAGATTTTAATTCACGCGCTAATTTAAAAACCTGATCCTGTAAAAACTCAAGCCTGGTTTTTACTTTTTCATCTCGGGGTTTATAAAGCCGCAGCCGGATAATACGATATCCGTTGATCATCGAACCCTTTATAATATTCCCAGCCGAAAGATTATTAAAAGTTCTTAATCTGCCATAGTTTGAAATTTCAGTTTTGCTTTTGTTAGCAATCTCAAAACTGAAACCAATTGTCTTCCACTTTTCTCCCTGGAGCTCGTTCATAATGCGACAAAAATTGAGGTGTGACCAATTATCTTTTGGTATAATAAATCGACACAACTAAAACAATGCCTAAATTTAAAACGAAACATTTTTAAATATTGATATTTTATTGTTCCATTAATGGTTGAAATTCCCATCTTAAATTCTTTAGGCCTAATTTCGTAATAATTTACAAAATATGGACTTAAAAACTCAAAGAATAGCATTACTTGTGGACGGAGATAATGCACAATCGAAAATTATGGACCTCGTGCTTGAGGAGGCTTCAAAATATGGCAAAGTAACCATACGAAGGGTTTATGGTGATTGGACTATCCAACACATGAATCACTGGAAAAGCCTTTTAAATGAAATGGCATTTAACCCGATTCAAAAATTTTCTTATACCACCGGAAAAAATTCTACAGACAGCGCGTTAATCATCGACGCAATGGACATTCTGCACGCGGGGCTGGTTGATGGATTCTGTATCGTATCCAGCGATAGCGATTATACCGGTCTGGCAAAAAGAATACGCGAGTCAGGAATTTTTGTAATGGGAATCGGTGAACAAAAAACTCCTTCAGCGTTTGTGAAGTCTTGCGAAATTTTTACCTACGTTGAAAACCTGGAACCTAAAGTGGAAAAGCCCGAAAAGAAAGAAACTGAGGAGAAAAAGCAAACAGCAAAAACCGGGGTAAGCACGAAGCTAATAAACCGAGCATTTGATATGAGTATAAATGAAAGTGATGAAGCGTACATCTCAACACTGGGAATCAGTTTGCGTAAATTAGACCCCAGTTTTGATGTGAGAACTTATGGATGCAAAACGTTGACTCAATTTTTTTCAAAGCTTCCGGGTTTTACAGTAGTAGATAATATCGTAAATGGATTAAACAATCCGTTGGTTAGAAAAAGCGGTAAGAAAAGTTGATAAAAAAGTAAACTTATTGGTCTTTCCAATTCCATAAGTATCGGCAGGCATAGGTTCGATACGGGCTCCATTTTTTAGTGATGGATTCTAATTTTTTAAACAATAACTTTTTATCAGTTTCTTTGATGTTGTATAATTTTATAACACCTTGTTTTAGCCCAAGATCGTCAAATGCAAAAACATCTTCACGGGCAAGCGTAAACATCAGGATCATTTCTACGGTCCATTTCCCCACTCCCTTTATTTGCGTCAGGAGGCTTATTACTTCTTCATTATCCATTTCGTGAAGTTGCGCGTCGGTGATTTTATTTTCGATAAAAAAGCGACAAACGTTATGTACATAACTTGCTTTTGCATTTGAAAAACCAATGCTTCGAAAGACCCCGACAGGCGTTTCCAAAACTTGTTTTGCCGAAGGCTCTTTACCCTTATACAAATCTATAAAACGTTTGTAAAGTACCGCAGCTACGTGCGTGCTTAACTGCTGACTTAAAATGGAGGAGCAAAGGCGCAGATAGATCTTGTTTCTTTTTTGTAAAATAAAAGTTGGTTGGGCTTCAATTAACTTTTTAAGTTTTTTATCTTTTGATAAATGAACAATGTGTTCCATTTGATTTTAAATTTCTGAAATGAAATTTTATTTTTTACCCCAACTGATTTTTCCTTCTTTCTCATCTTTCATTTCAATGCCAAGTTCAGCTAACTGATTCCTGATTTTGTCAGAAGTGAAAAAATCTTTTTTAAGTTTAGCCTCCTTTCTTATTTCTACCAAAAGGTCCATTACTCCATTAAATTGGTCAGTGTATTCTGTGTTTCCTTTTAAGCCTAAGATCTGTTCCAGATAAACTGAAAAAGATTCTTTCATACGGGCAAGCGTACCCGAAGAAATAACTTCTGGTAAAATCAAACTATCTTTTATAGAATTAATGATGGGTACTATTTCAAACATATTTGCCAACACTTTGGCCGTGTTGAAATCATCATTAATAAAATCATCAAACTCAGTAATGAGCTGATTTATTTTGGTGTCGAGCTCTACATCTTTTGCTGGCTCGTTGTCTTTTCTTTCAGGAAAATTTTTCAAAATTTCGTAAGCATCCCATAAACGATTAAGGCCTTTTTCAGAAGCTAACAGGGCTTCGCTGCTAAAATCCAATGTGCTTCGATAATGCGTTTGTAAAATAAAAAACCTAACCGTCATTGGTGAAAACGGTTGGGTCAGCAAAGGATGATCGCCACTAAAAAGTTCGGTGAGCTTAATTACATTATTATAGCTCTTCCCCATTTTTTTACCCCCGATGGTGATCATATTATTGTGCATCCAATATTTAGCCGGGGCAACATTATTGCAGATAGTGCTTTGCGCTATTTCACTTTCGTGGTGCGGAAATAAAAGATCCATTCCGCCGCCATGAATGTCAAAGTGTGGTCCCAAATATTTTGTAGCCATAGCTGAACACTCAATGTGCCATCCGGGGAAACCATTGCCCCATGGGCTTTTCCAGCGCATGATATGTTTTGGAGGGGCCGACTTCCATAATGCAAAATCCGCCTTACTTCTTTTTTCATCCTGGCCTTCCAATACGCGGGTGGTCTCCAGCATATCTTCAATTGCTCTTCCACTCAATATTCCATAATCATAATTCTCAGCATATTTTTTTACATCAAAATAAACAGAGCCATTCACTTCATAAGCATAACCTTCGGCAATCAGTTTTTCAATCATGCTGATTTGTTCGATGATGTGTCCCGTGGCTGTGGGTTCTATGTTTGGGTCAAGCGTATTGAATTGTCTGAAGGCCCAATGAAAAAGGTTCGTGTATTTGTGCACCAATTCCATCGGTTCTAATTTTTCTAACTGCGCTTTAGTAGAAATTTTATCAACCGCTTCGCGTCCTTCTTCTTCGAAATGACCTGCGTCAGTTATGTTCCGTACATACCTCACTTTATATCCTAAATATAAAAGGTAACGATATACCACATCGAAAGTAATATAAGGCCTGGCGTGCCCCAGGTGGCTTTCGCCACTAACCGTTGGGCCACACACATACATTCCCACATGAGGAGGATTTATTGGAACAAACTCTTCTTTTTGACGGGTTAATGAATTATAAACGAAAAGGGCCATATAAACAATGATTAATCGATCTTGAAAGATCAAAGATATTCTACCTTTTACAATCGGGTTTCTTTTTAAAAAAATTATAAGGAATCCTTTGTAATTATTCTCATATCTGCGATGATGGGAAAATGATCACTAAGCACTTTCTTTATGCGCGTGTACTGGGTTATTTCAAAATGGGAGCTGGCAAAAATATTATCAATGCGGAGTGTAGGAGATATGTCGGAGAAGGTGCGCGAAATTCCGAAGCCTTTTTTTACAAATGCGTTTTGAAGGCCTTCGCCAATGGTTTCATAAGCATAGCTTAAAGGAACGTCGTTAAAATCTCCGCACACAATAACCGGGTAGGGACTATGATTCATTTCGTCTTTTATAAATGCAGCTTGTGAAGCGCGCTTGATTATTCCGGTTTTAATTTTAGTAATTATATTTCTTGACTCTTTAATATTCTCCTGGGTTTTTTTACTTCCCTTGTCCAGGTAGTGCCGGTTTTCTTCAGAAAATTTTAGTGATTGTAAATGCAAATTAAAAACCCTTACAGTATCCTCTCCAATGCACAGATCTACAAATTGAAACGTCGAATTATAATCATCGGGATTATTTACCATAGTTTGTTTCCTGGCAATTGGAAACTTAGAAAGAATTAAAATTCCAAAATGATGATTCGCATCAAAGTCAAACCTGATCTGGTAAGAATATAGATAGTCAGTAAATTTTAAAGCATTAATAATATCCGGAAAATAATTGATTGATTTCGTTTTAGAACCTGCTACTACTTCCTGGAAACAGGCAATGTCCGGATTGTAATGATTGATGAGATCAAACATTTCCTGACGCTTTTCAGGATGCGTTTTATGTGATAAAATATTGAACAGCTCTACATTCCAGCTCATTACCCGGAAGGTGGCCGGTTTTTTATCCAACGAAAAATCAGGGCTGTAATGAAAAGAAAATAAATCCTGTATTGGGCTAAAGGTTGTGGCAAAAACGACTAAAGAAATCAGTAACCAAAACGGTTTTGCTACTATCCAAAATATAACAAACAACAGGAGGATAAATAATAAATAAGGAAGTGAGAGTGTCAGCAAACCCAGGAACCACCACGAAACCGGATCAAAATATTTTACATAACAGCCCAAAATAAAAAGTATGCCCATCACCATATTCAGGATGATCATCGTCCGTTTGGTAAACCTGCGAAAAAAAGGTTTTGACATGAAAGGCAGTCCGGTTTTGATAAAAAAATAAAAAGCAAAAAACTAAAAATCAGTTTCCCTTGTTTTTTTTAAAATATTCTTTTCGTCTTCTGTTAAGTTGTTATACCCTTTTTGATTTATCTTATCCAGGATCTGATCAATTCTTTCCTGTGATATGATCGGGTTCCTATGGTAGGGTTTTCTTCCATCGGTGTTGTAGAAAATCTTGTCTTTCACAGATTTTGATTGACGTTTTTTATCCGGATTAAAAAGGTTCATAAACCAGGAGTAAAGATCATGCATCCATTTCCCCAAATCATATCCTTTGTTATAACTCACAATAAAAAGATAGCCCATTACACCACCACCTAAATCTGCCAAATGATGTGCAGTGCCTCCATCTCCGGACGCTGTGATTAAAACAAACACAGCAGTTAAAATCCATAATGGAATGCCACCATTTAGCATTCGGAAAAGCTTGTACTGGGGAGCCATCGCGGTTGTAGCAACTGCAATCGCCATGATAGAAGCCGTACCGCCCATGAATGTGTTGTATTCTATTTCGCTTCTTAATTGAGGAATTGCATAATTGGCAGCAATGTAAATGACAGCACCCGCCACGCCGCCATAAATATATAAAGGAATTACTTTTCTATTTCCGGATATGTCCAGCAGAATAGAACCAAAAGCCCACAACCAAAGCAGGGTAACCAATGTATATAACACTCCTGTGTGCACGAACATATAAGTCAGCACGGTCCATGGCATCAAGGCGAGCGTATTTAGTTTTGCAGGAAGTATAAACCATCTTAGTATTTCATAATGAAAAGCAGTTGCTGAGGATTCGGTCATGTAATAAATAACCTGGATGAGACCAAAAGAAATGAAGATCATAATGTTGATTGCTATCAAAGCCATCAATGCATTATTATCATCTCCAATCCTGATCTTTTTAAGCCTTAAATCCAGATATCTTTCTGATTCTCCCATGTTGGTTGGTTAAAAAAGGTTACTCTGTAAAATTACCAAATAACCCTTACTAATACCGCACTAAAAATTTTAATAGTAGTTCTTATTGTTTCCTTTTCCCCAAATCATTACCAGTATAAGTCCCATCACCAATCCACCAAGATGTGCGAAGTGAGCTATATTTCCTCCTATCCCAGAAAATTGTCCGAAGATATCAATCAGTGCATAAATGACCGCCAGCCATTTGGCTTTAATAGGAACGGGTAATGGAAAAATATAAAATTGAACATTAGGATATGTATAAGCAAAGCCAGCCAGCAAGCCCATTACAGCACCTGATGCGCCCAAAGCTGCACCGTCTGCCAAAAACATTTGGCTGACTCCGGCTGCGAGTCCGCATAGAAGGTAAAAAATCAAAAACTTTTTGCCACCCCAGGTTTTTTCTAAAACAGAACCAAAAAGCCAGAGAGCATACATATTAAAAAGTATATGAAAAATGCTATTTGGAGAATGAGCAAACATGTGCGTTACCAATTGGTAAGGCTCAAAAAGGCCTGTATTATATGAAAAAAGAACCAGCTTTTCTGTAAGTCCATAACTACTGTCGAAAACCCTCTGTGCTAAATATACCAGTGCGTTTATTATGATGAGATTTAAAACAACAGGAGTGGTAGTCTGAGAGGGCTTAAAATTGTTGAATGCCATTTAAAAATATTTTGTGTGCAATTTCGTAAATAAAAATTCAAAAAAAGAGTTGAGAAATCGCAGTATGCAAAAATGCTTGTTGTGCTTTAAGTAGAATGTTATGGTAATGATAAAGCCTTCCCATTATTAAGAAAGCTTTTGATAATTCTCACGGATCAATTTAAGATCGTAGTGCGTTTCATAATGTTTTGCGTACAGCCAATCAACAGAAGCCAGGCTTTCTTTTGATAAATTATTTTTTTCAGCCGGCAGGCCTGTCGTGGTAATTATTCCAGGAGAAGATGGCGGAAGAGTGTGATCAAATTCTGCATATCCCACCCAGCTAAATTTACCCGACAACACCTTGAAAGTATTTTTAAAAAAAGTAAACGGTCTTCTTTTCAACAAAAGGTGGACAGGAAAACTGATAATAAAAAACAGGCTTACGCAAATATCAAAGAGTCTTTTACTGCGACGATAGATTTTCATGGCGACGTGCAAATTGTCTGATTCTTTTGAAAGAAATTCACCACTCACATTCTTGTCGTTGCTGCCGATTAAAGTATGGCTTTCGATGGAAAAAAAACCTATGCTGATTCCGTCAGAAACCAAGGGTAATGCGTCAATGATTTGTTTAAAAGATAAATCTCCTTCGCAAAAAATAATTTTTTTGATGCCCGGCAACAATAAAATTCTTTCCAATTCATTGATATTTCCAATCGATAAAACATCGTCCGAAGTGGAGACAGAAATACGGCCAAGAATATTTTTTCTACTCTGAAAGTTTTTTAAAAACGCACCCGCTTCTTCGTATTCGTTTTTTGTTCCGGCAATTACTATTTGGTGGTTGCTGTTGCTTTTTGAGGCACCTTCAATGATTCGCCAACGTAAAAGTAAAATTCGTGAAACACTCATTGCGCCAAATGCAGTAAGTGATCCAAAGAGTAAAATACCCCTGGAAAAACGGAGGCTTTCGGGCAAAAGAGAATAGACGGAAAGAAGGATGAGGATGGAAACCACCGTGGACCTGTTGAGGCGGCTTTGCTGATAACCACTATCATACAATCCCGAAAAATAAGTGGATAATAAAAACAATAATGTAAATGCCGGAAAGGCAATAAGAAGCATGTTGGGCGAATAATTTACTTCCTGTTTTACGAAATGACTCCATAATAATTTTACCGACCAAAACGATGCGAGAATCAGGGTAGCGTCTATCACGGGCAAGCCAACCCATTTTAAAAAACGGACGATTGCAGACATAGTCGCCCTTGCCCAAATGGCGACATGAAGCAGCGCATTAAATGCGCCGGCCTTCGATCCTCCGTAATGTTTCTTTACAAAAATGCTCATCGCTTTGTAAAACATTTTCACATATCTAAGGCTATCTTTTCTTGTGCTCTCACCTTTAAAATGTATGATGGTACTTTCTGAAAAATAATAATTTTTAAAACCAGCTTCCTGGATTCTGTAGCTCAAATCAATATCTTCTCCATACATAAAATAATCTTCGTCAAAACCCTTCACCTTCTCTAATATTTTTCGTGTAACCATCATGTATGCTCCGGCGAGCACATCCACTTCGTGGTTTTTATTTTCATCTAAAAAACCCAAATGATATTTGCCAAAAATTGTAGAAGAAGGAAACACTCGGGCAAGCCCGGATAGTTTATACAAAGAAGTTAGCGGATCAGGAAACGCACGTTTACTTTCTTTCAAAAACTTTCCGGAACCATCGAGCATTTTAATTCCCAAAGCGCAATTATTATTCTCTTTTTTTATAAAAGCAATACTTTTTTCTAAAGTGTCTTCCGCAATGATAGTATCAGGATTTAAGAATAAAATATATTCGCCACGGGCGAGAGCGATGCCCTGATTATTTGCTTTAGCAAAGCCTGTGTTAGTGCTGTTCCATACAAAATTTACCTCTGGAAATTTATCCTGAAAAAATACTGCACTCCCATCAGAAGAATTATTATCGATCACAATTATTTCTCCGTCGATGTCCTTCATCGCTTTGGCAACAGAACACAAGCAATGCTCTAAAAAATATTTTACGTTGTAATTAATTATGATAACGGAGAGCTGCAATAATTAAAATTTTTTAAAAAAATGATGGATGCAATTTAGTATTTAAAACAACTTATTAAATTTAATGCAATCTTTGTAGCATGTATAAACAAACATTACTGGATGCGACCCGTGCGGGCGCCACGGAATTAAAAAACTTTTTCAATGGCACCTTTACCATCAGCAACAAAGAAGGTGTGAACAACCTGGTTACGCAAGCTGATTTTGCTGCGGAAAAAGCAATTTTAAAAGTGATACAAAACGCATTTCCCGATCACGGAATCGTGAGCGAAGAAAGTGCAGAGCAAGTTTCCGATAGCGATTATAAATGGATTATAGATCCAATTGATGGCACGGTAAATTTTGCCAACGGCATACCTATTTGCTGCGTAAGTATTGGTCTGGAATGCAAAGGGGAAATGCTTATGGGCGCTGTGTATAATCCCATAATGGATGAATTCTTTTATGCAGAAAAAGGAAAAGGCGCTACGCTTAATGATAAGAAAATTTCTGTGAGCGATGCTAATAAAGTGCTTACGAGCTGCCTGGTTACGGGTTTTCCATACACTTATTTAGATAATGAAAATGGACCGTTGCAAGTGTTTTCAAGATTAATTAAAAAAGGAATTCCTGTACGGAGATTGGGCAGTGCCGCTATCGACCTTTGCTGGGTGGCAGCCGGAAGGTTTGATGGTTTTTATGAACATCACCTGAATGCGTGGGACAGTGCGGCCGGGTATTTAATTGTTGAGGAAGCCGGAGGGAAAGTGACGAACCTGAAAGGAGAAAAGTATTCGCCGTATCAATTTGGACTCATTGCAACCAATGGAAAAATTCACGAGGAATTAGTTAAGTGGGTGCAGGGAGAAGAAGCTGTGCTTTGATTGTAGTGTTGAAAAATTCAATCTTTTTGAAAGTAGTAATATTGCAATCAGTAATGCTAATCCTCCGCACGCTATCAAATAAAATATCCCTCATTAAAAGAATTTAAAATGCAAGAAGCAAACCGAACCGAAGTATCATCTCTTGGAGAATTTGGCCTTATAGATCATCTAACAAAAAACAACGAGATCAAAAACGCATCAACGGTTTTGTCTGTTGGTGATGATGCTGCCGTACTTGATCATTTTGGAAAACAAATTGTAGTTACCAGCGACATGCTTGTTGAGGGAATTCACTTTGATTTAGCCTACACTCCGCTCAAACATTTGGGTTATAAAAGTGTGATTGTAAACCTTAGTGATGTGTTTGCAATGAATGCAATTCCACAACAAATTACTGTGAACATTGCATTCAGCAACCGTTTCAGCGTAGAGGCACTTACTGAGTTTTATGATGGAGTGTATGCTGCCTGTGATAAATATAATGTTGATTTGGTAGGAGGCGATACTACCTCATCACAGAAAGGATTTATAATAAGTGTAACAGCAATCGGTGAAGTAGCACCAGGAAATTTTGTAACCAGGAGCGGAGCTAAAGTCGGAGATCTTATCTGTGTGACCGGAGATTTAGGTGGGGCATTTTTGGGTTTGACTTTATTAGAAAGAGAAAAGAAAGTTTACATGGAAACAAAAGGAGTGCAACCCGATTTGGAAGGACAGGATTATATCGTAAGAAGAATTTTGAAACCGGAAGCCAGAAAAGACATGGTGGATTTCTTTGCAGAAAATAAAATGAAACCGACAGCAATGATTGATATCAGTGACGGGCTTAGCAGCGAATTGTTACACATCTGCAAACAAAGCCAAACGGGATGTGTTTTATATGAGGATAAAATTCCGATGAATGATGATGCCAAACAGTTTGCTTATAAGCTAGAGCTGGACCCTACAGCCTGCGCCCTCAGCGGAGGGGAGGATTATGAATTATTATTCACCATCGATCAAAAAGAGTATGAAGCCATACAGAAAAATGAACAGGTTAGTATAGTTGGTTACATTACAGAAAAGGAAAAAGGCACAAAAATTATTACACGAGGTGGTAATGAACATAACCTAACTGCGCAGGGTTGGAATCCGATTAATGTGTCGTAACAAACAATTCATTACTAAAGGATTTAATGTCGGAACAACGATTTTTATACTCATCAAAATGATCCTTCGTTTATCAAATAAATAAAATTGATTTTTGCAAATCATGAATCGCTACCTGCCAGTAATTCTTATTCCTTTTATCGTTTCCTGTGCGGCATCAAAAAATTATAATCCTAATAAAAAATTTGCCCCCCAGGAATTACAACAAGACTATCAGTTACTGCAAAATATTTTAGAGACGAAACATCCTGCTCTTTACTGGTACACTCCGAAAGACAGTATGGATGAGAATTTTATGAAAGGCTATAGAGCCATTAGCGATTCAATGACAGAATTGCAATTCGGCTGGAAAGTCCTTGCACCATTGACTTCTACAATACATTGCGGTCACACCAGTTTTAGTATGAGTAAAGGTTGGAATCGGTTTATAAAAGACAAACGCATTCCATCTTTCCCACTGTATCTAAAGGTGTGGAAGGATTCCATGATGGTAATGGGAAACCTGAACAGGCATGACACTCTGATAAAAAGGGGAGATTTTATAACGGCTATTAACGGTGTGAAAAGTGCTGATATTATTAGTCAGATGTTTGATTATATGGTGGAAGATGGCTACGCTAATAATGTAAATTATATCCGGCTCAGTTCCAGTTTCCCTTATTTCCACCGGAATATTTTTGGGCTGTACAAAAATTACACAGTCAATTATTCGGACTCGAATAACGTAGCGAAAACCGCCATCATCCCATTCTTTGCGCCATCGCCGGACTCTGTGAAAAAAGAAAAAAAAGAAAGAAAGATAGAGCGCAGAAAAATTACGCAGACAGAAAAAAAGGAAAGTATAAGATCGCTCCAAATTGATTCTTCTTCCGCTTTAATGACGCTTAATGCTTTTTCGAAAGGCCATTTAAGTAATTTTTTAAATCGTTCTTTTAGAAAAATAAGAAAGGAAAATGTACAGAATCTAATAGTTGATTTGAGAGCGAATGGCGGTGGCGATATCATTAAATCGGTGTTGCTAACAAAATATTTACGGAACACTCCTTTTAAAGTTGCAGACACTGCTTATGCAATCAGCCGGTCGTTAAAGCCGTACACCCGGTACATTTCAAATGGATTTTTGGATAATATCGGGTTGCTTTTTGTTACCAATAAAAAGAAAGATGGCAACTATCATTTTGGATATTGGGAGCGTCATATTTTCAAGCCGAAAAAAAGAAATCATTTTGACGGAAAGGTTTTTGTATTGGTAAACGGACTGACATTTTCGGCTTCCACACTTTTTTGTAATGCTGTAAAAGGTCAATCAAATATATCGTTGGTTGGTGAAGAAACCGGCGGTGGCTGGTATGGTAATTCAGGTATTCTTATTTCACAAATAACCCTGCCCAATACGGGTTTGAAGGTGCGACTTCCGCTTTTTAAATTGGTACAATATAATCACATAGCAACCAAAGGAACGGGTGTGCACCCGGATATTTATGTAGATCCGGATTGGCGCGATCTTTTAAATAATGTGGATACCAAAATGAAGAAAGTAGCTCACATCATTGAAGAGCAATAGATACTCTCATCGTGAAATTACATATTGATTATGTACGAATCCGCATCATCAAGGAAAGGAAACTGAGTGCGGACTTCTTCCAGTTTTTCTTTGTGAAGAGTACAGGTAAAAATATCTTCTCCATTTGTTTTTTGATAAATCCTTTCACCCAACGGATCAATGATGGTGCTTCCACCGTTATAAATAATTTCATTATTATCTTCTCCTACCCTGTTCACTCCAATTACAAAACTTTGGTTTTCTATAGCCCGTGCTTTCAGAAGTGTGTCCCACGCCAGGCTTCTTTTTTGTGGCCAATTTGCAACATTGATCAGTATATCATATTTGGTTTCATCACCACCATTTGGTTGCCGTGCCCACACTGGAAAACGCAAATCATAGCATACCTGCAAATTTATTTTCCATCCCTTAACTGATGCAATCAGTTTTTTATTTCCTGCAGAGAATTGCTTGTGTTCATTGGCATACGCGAATAAATGGCGCTTGTCATAAATTCCATATTCGCCATTAGGTAACATCCAAACAAGCCGGTTATAGTAGTTATTATTTTCTTTAATGATCAGGCTCCCCGTAAGAATTACTTTTTGTTTCGCCGCAATTTGTTTCATCCACTGAATAGTTTCTCCATCCATGGTTTCTGCTAAAGTTTCAGCATTCATGCTAAAGCCCGTATTAAACATTTCAGGTAAAATAATTATCTCGGTGCGCTCTTTAATGTTTTCAATTTTCTGTTGAAACATTTCAAGATTCGCTTTTTTATCTTCCCAAAAAAGAGGAGACTGAATTAGAGTGACGGTGAGAGACGACATGTGTAAATAGAATGAGCGTTAAAGTTAAAATACTTTTGCAGAAAAAAATCTGCGAAACCTTTGGTCGGTATAAATTGAAGTTGTTTTAGTTTTTTTCACTTCAAATTCCATTCACTACTTCGCGGATCAACTCACTCTCAAACCCTTTACTCATAAGGTAATCCTGCAGTTTTCGTTTTTTAATAAAGATGTTTTTTTCTTTACTTAATGCTTTCAATTTCTGGTCAACCAGTTTGTAAAATATCTTTTTGTAATCGCCGCTATCAATTTCCTTCAAAGCCTTTTTGATACAATAGTCACTGACCTGTTTCAATTTTAAAGCCTGTTTAATTTTTATTTTGCCCCATTGCCTCACCCGGAATTTACCTCCTGCATAGTGAATCGCAAAACGCTCTTCGTTCAAATAATTTTCTGTAATTAAAATTGAAATAATCTCATCAATTTCTGACTTATTCAAGCCGAAGGAATACAACTTATTTTTTACCTCCGCATGGCATCTTTCCTGGTAGGCGCAGTATTGTTTTATTTTCGGAACAGACTGAACCGGAGTATAATTTGTAAAGGCCATAGACCAAAAATATCGATTTGGAATTAAAACGTAGCGTTGCCATGAAGCAAAAAAATTGCGCCTCAAAAAGGAGACGCAATTTTATTTTAGAAAGAGTTTTTCTTACCGAACCAGTTTCAATTCATTTATAATATTTTTAGCACCCCCTAATTTATCTATACACCAAAGTACATAACGAACATCCACAACGATGGTACGATTCAGGTCTTTATCAAATTGTATTTTATG
>JBDSHT010000071.1:0-2759 GCA_039918315.1 Ginsengibacter sp.
TGATAAACAGGGACTTTCAGGGCTTTGCCGAGTACGCAGGCCGGCTGACAGAGATCTTCTCTCGGTTCATAATTTACAAGTTCAGTCTTCCCTGTTTTTTTTATTCTTATGGGAAACAAGTGGCAACTAATAGGTTTTTTCCAATCAATTTTGCCATCATTGTAAGCTTGCTCTATTCCGCACTTTACAATTCCTTTTTTATCTATGGTGCCATAGACGCACATTCCATTACTAGTAGTTGGTGTTACCCACCCAAATTCAGTATCATAAATATATTTTCCTTCTTTTTCAATTATTTGAATGCCTTCAGGAGTCAGGTACGGCGCCACTTCAGGGTAAGCCTTATTGATTTCTTTCAGCTCTTTATTTTCAAGAGGAGCACCTGCATCACCATCTACGCAGCAACCGCCTTTACACTTTGCCAAATCGCAAACGAATTGTTCTTCCACTATCTCGTCACTCAATAACACATTGTCTATTGCTATCATTTTGCAAAAGTAGGGATTGATATTGTGAAACAGGAATGGTGTAGTGATGAGAATGTGTTAATGAATTTTATCTCCACTTCATTGTGTTGATCATGTGCTTCAGGTCTTGTTGTAAAAAAGCATTGACCGGCCTGAGCGAATCTTCATTGGGTGTTGCATCGAAATAAAGGGCTCCCCTTAAAAAATGATGAACAGTATCGGTGAGAAAAAACTGTTTTGCAGTTGCTACATTTCCTGAAATTTTAAAAAATATCCCGGACAGATTATTAGGCGTAAGCATTAAACTGTCTTCAATCGAATATGCTTTTATATCATTCTTATAAGTAAGATTGTAAGCATCATTCACCATTTTCTGAAAAATATTTTTGCCAATTGAATCTCTGTAAGCACCTCCGGGAACTTTCACTTTATACACTGAATTTCCCTGGATATTTTTATAACTGATAAATACTTTTCCATTGAAGCCTGGGAATTCAACATTGATCCAATATGGATTTAATCCGGCATTATCAAAATAGGAAGAATCCTTTACAATGCGGGCGTAGGTTGGGTATTCAAATGTGTATGGATATGCAGGATCATTAAAACTTGTATAGCTTCTTTGTGGAAAATCAATTTTAAAATACCCTTCTTTTTTTGATGTGTAAACTGAATTGCAACTGATAAATACTGATATCAACAACAATTGCGGAATGTAATCAGTTAGCCTCTTTCTTTGCCGCATAGTTTATTTTTCTTCTTTATTTACTAAAGTTATTTTTATTTTTTCAATCCTGTTTTTATTAATCTCCAACGGAGTGAAAATAAATCCTTTTGATTTTACCTGTTCTTCCACCTGTGGAAATTCTCCTGCGATTTCTAATAATAAACCTGCAAGCGAATCACTTTCACCACGAAGTTCATCGAAGGTATTAGCAGGTAAATGTAAAGCCCGGCAAACATCATTGATCATGGTTTTGCCTTCAAAAATGTAATTGTAATCGTCTAATTTTTTGTTTACGCTTTGTTCATCATCAAATTCATCCTGAATGTCGCCGATAATTTCCTCCATAATATCTTCCAGGGTAATAATTCCTGACGTGCCACCAAACTCGTCCACCACCACCGCCATGTGAATTCGTTTATTTCGAAAATCCTGTAAAAGATCTTCAATTAATTTTTGCTCATGCACATAAAATACCGGGCGCATTAACGGATGCCAGTCAAAATCATTTTCATTTAAATGTGCCAGCAAATCCTTGGTATGCAACATGCCGGCAATATCATCCAGGTTGTTTTTATAAATCGGGATCCTGGAATAATTCATTTCTTTTATCCTGGAGATAACGGTCTGAAACGAAGTATTGATCTCGATTCCGCTTACATCGAGACGGGTCCGCATGGTTTGTTTCACCGTGGTATTTCCAAACTTTCTGATACCTTTCAGAATTTGTTTTTCTTCTTTACTCGCCTCATGTTCCGGCAATAGGTCAATTGCATAATCCAATTGCGAATCATCCATTGCTGATAAATTATTATCAAATTTTTCTTCGATGCTGTTCGTCAGGCGTACGAATCGGGTGCTAACTTTTAAAAAGATAATATTAAAAATGTCCACCACCATAGAAGCCGTGCTGGCAAACCATATTTTGTGATGCGTAGCCCAAACCTTCGGTAGTACCTCACCAAAAAGCACCAGCAAAATGGTGACGATTATTACTTTTAAAATGAAAGCTAATATCCATGGAAAATACAAAGTAACTATCCATTCATTAATCAATGAATTAGAGATAAGTACAATGCCGATGTTCACAAAACAATTTGCAATTAAGATAGATGCCAACAAAACCCTGGGACTTTCCAGGAGGTTTACAATTCTTTTATAAGAAGGCTGCTGGCGTGTTTTAAGCATATTGATGTCCTTCACAGTCAAAGAAAAAAATGACACCTGGGCTCCCGATAATAAGAAGGAAAGAAGGAATAAAATCAATAAAATGAAAACGAGAACGGTCGTCGCCGCTGGCGTGATGGCTATTAAGGTTAGCAAGTGACTACAATTTTCCATGACCGTGTGATGATCCAAAACAAATAGTTTAGTTATATATCCAGATTATTTTTGGTCTTTCTGTTTTTTAAAATCGCCCGCAGGCATTATTATTCTCCTGGCTTTCACTCTGAAGATTCTTTTTGAAAAATGAGATCCTGTGCCTCGTCAATATTCGGAACGTCTGAATGTTTATCAAGGATTATTAAGTTGTCAGCAATAATTTCAGTAATCGTATTTCTCCTATG
>JBDSHT010000072.1:0-5847 GCA_039918315.1 Ginsengibacter sp.
AAGGAGACATTATGGACATGGGAAAAAGTGTGGTGGACATGACATTTATCCAGGGAAGAAAAATAAACCTGGACAATAAACAAACGCAATTGGCAGAAAGATACAAACAGAAATACGGAATAAAGTAAAAGACTGTTTCGTCTAAACTTCGTTATTAAAAAATGGCTGCCTGAATAAAGGCAGCCATTTTCCTTTTATTATTTATGTCGTTTCAGATTCGGTAAAAACCCTGTGATCAATCCTATGAGCGGAAGGAAGGAGCAAATATGGAACACATAAGAAATACTGGTATGGTCTGCCAATGCGCCCAAAACCGCCGAACCAATACCGCCCATTCCAAAGGCAAAACCAAAAAATAATCCTGATACCATTCCTACTTTACCAGGCAATAATTCCTGTGCATAAACGAGTATGGCTGAGAAGGCTGATGATAAAATAAATCCGATAAAAATGGTAAGAATACTTGACCAAAATAAATTCGCATAGGGTAATAATAATGTGAATGGAGCTACGCCCAAAATAGAAAACCAAATAACATATTTTCTACCAAACTTATCGCCCAAAGGTCCGCCTACAAAAGTACCCACCGCAGCAGATGCGAGAAACACAAACAAATACAATTGCGAACTTTGGATAGAAACCTTGAATTTATCGATGAGATAAAAAGTATAATAGCTGCTGATACTGGCGAGATAAAAATATTTTGAAAAAATAAGTACCAGCAGAATTGCAACTGATGTTCTTATTTTTCTTTTAGACAAAACCAAAGCCCCTACATCAGATGAATGAACTTTTTTTGGTTTCATAAGATGCAAATTGGCTCTGAACCATTTACCCACATAGATGAGTATCACAATGGCGAGCAACGCAAGAATACAAAAATATAAAATGTGGCCTCTGCCATAAGGCACTATGATAAGCGCAGCGAGCAATGGTCCGATAGCACTCCCTGCATTGCCTCCTACCTGGAAAACAGATTGAGCTAATCCTCGTTTTCCACCCGATGCCATGTAGGCAACCTTGGAGGCTTCGGGATGAAATATAGAAGAACCAATTCCCATTAAACCAACAGACACCAGTGTTAAACCAAAGGTGTTGGCAAAGGAAAGAAACACAAGTCCGGTAAGTGATACGCCCATTCCGATAGCCAATGAAAAAGGCTGTGGGCGCTTATCTGTATAAAAACCGACAAAGGGTTGTAATAAGGATGCGGCAATTTGAAAAGTAAAAGTGATCAATCCTACCTGCGCAAAACTAAGGCTGAATGATTGTTTTAATAATGGATAGATCGAAGGTATGAGCGACTGCAATGTATCATTGAGCAGGTGTGAAAAACTAATGCTGAACAAAATAGAATACACAGTATTTTCAGCAATTTTCTCTGCTTTGACAACAGGTTGATTCAACGGATTTATTTTAAATGAATTGAGGAGAGCAAAATTAATATATAATTATATTCGGATTCTACGCCAGGAAAAAATTCTAAATTTTTTGTTGTGCTCTACAGTAGTGTGTAAGTTCTTATGCATCACTCACATCAATTTTTTAAACTCCAAACACCTTACCGTATTCACGATTTTCTGCACCATGGTGTAATCGTAATAAATATCCTCTTTGATCTCATCCATATTGGGTGGGGGCTGCAGCAGATCCACATCAAACGGTATTGCAATAAAACACTGACCGGCCACAAAAGAAATTGAAAAACCGTTGGGCAATCCTTGTTGTAAAGCGACCAGTTGTTGCCGGAATAAAGGAGATAAAATTTCTTCAGCCTGCGACGGATAAGTTGTATAGGCAGAAAAATAATTATTGAATACGGAATCATCAAATTGCAATAAATTAATGTCAGGCATAGGCATCATGCGATAGTATTCTGTATAAATGCTATCAGGTATTTGCTCATCGCCACTTGGCCAAATATAAGTCCCTCCGGTAAAGCGCCTGTTGATATCAATTACAAAAAAAAGCCCTGTAAAAATAGGACTGTCCCCTCTTCCATATCTGCCGGCTCTGTTGTAATAAGTAAATAGTTCAGAGCAACGAAAATAAACCAGGTCGATGGTTCCTTCCATGTAATCGCCTCCGTTGTAGTTACTGTAATATCTTCTGTAGAGGCTACTTTTGGTGTAGATATCTTCGTCTAAAAACTCCCTTGGTTTGTAAATAATTCCGGGTGAAACATAATCAATGATCACCTGTATGACACCGGCTTTATATTCATCTTCGTACTCATCTTTCTTTTTGTAAAAATTATAAAATGCTACAATTCCAACGACAATGCATAAGACAATTACCACACCATAATTATTCAGCGCATTCATTGATCCGATAAAAAAAGTAATTACAATAAGCATTACGCTAACGATACCAACCACCATCCACGGGCCGGTTTGCTTCGATTGATATCGAAGATTCTCCAGTTCAGGTATTATTTTGTTTTCATAAAAGTGTTCAAATTCCTCGTGTTCTGTCATTATCGAATTGTTGATTGCCTTTTAATGTGTTTAAAATTTCATCAGTAGAAATTGTATCCTGCCTGCGGAAAATTATCTTAAATATAATTCAAAAAAAAAGCATCAATATTAATTGATGCTTTTAAAAAGTATTGAAAATGTTCTTTAGTTTTTTACCCAACGAATCACCTGACCATCGCTTAATTTCATCACGTAAGCTCCTTTGCTGAGAGTAGAGATATTTATTGATTGCCGGTTGGAAGAAACGATTCCATTCTTCACAATCTTACCTGACATGTCTGAAATAATATACAAAACTGCAGTGTTTACAAAATTAGATTTTAGCATCACTTCATTGCCAACAACCGGGTTAGGATACAAACATGCTGATGAGGCGCTGATGCCTGCTTTTACTCTTTTAATACCAAGCACTTTTGATTTACCATCTAGATCGTAACCCACAAGGCGATAATAATTTTCTCCATTTAATGGACTTTCATCAATACTGTTGTACTTAGTTTTGATACTGCAAAATCCGGCTGCTTTTAGTTTTGAAATAGGAGTAAAATGAACACCATCCCCTCCACGTTCAATTACAAAATGGCTTGAATTGTTTTCACAACTTGTTTGCCAATCGAGCGATACTTTTCCTTCCTTCAATGAAGCAGAAAAATCAGTGACAGTAGTGGGCAATAACGCTGAAGAATACCATGATATATTATCAATGGCCAGATAATTAAAATTGCCCTGCAATTGAAATTCAATTTCATCTATGGGAACTTCACTGTTATCCACGCCACCTTCAGTAACTAAATCTAAAAATGCAAATCCATTATTTATTCCAAAGGAGCCGTTGAGCCCTGTAGTTTTAATTATTGTATAAACAGTAGAGCCCGCCACTTTTCCTTTTATAATTAAAGATCCATTAGTGTGTGGATTATTTCCGCCATCGTTAGATGTAAAAAGCCATAGACTTTTTACAGAAAAAATAGCGCCATCTGTAGTCTTGATGGAATTGACCTGATTAAGAACGGGATTATTCACATTGTCTATAAAACGATGAGATTGCTCATAACCAATTCCATTGCGGGAACTGTAAACTGCAAAAGCACTTGTAAGGGTAAATGGTTGTCCCGAACTGGTGAAATAATTCACATAGGGTATTTGCGCTTCAAAGGTTTCTAAAAGTTGCGATTTTGCAGAGACCGTCACGAAGAACATGAGAACGGCTGCTACAGCAGGTTTCAAAAAATAGGATTTCATAATTTTTTGGGTAAAGTTTTTACGATAGATATTAATTAAGAATTAAAAATTTATTTAAAATAAAAACAATCGAATTACCTGGGGGAAATGGGAATTCATTTGGTTAGTTTAAATTGGCTTGGTAAATGTAGAGAAACAAATCGATTTAACTAAGGAATTTTACGATTTTCTTTCCAAAAAAAATCCCGGAATTACCCGGGCTTTTTTATTCTAAATCAATCAATTGTCGCAATAATTAAAGGAATTATTCCCTGCCGTGACAGTTCTTAAATTTCTTTCCGCTTCCACAAGGGCACGGTTCATTTCTACCAATCTTCGGCTCCACTTTTATAGGCTCCTGTTTTATATTTTCAGAAGGATCGTTATAGTCATTTCCCTGTGATAAATATTCCGGACCACCGGCACCTGCACCGGCAAATTCTTCTTTACGTTGGCGAAGTTTACTCATATCCGTTTTTCTCCTTCTCTCTTCAGTAATCCTACCGGATTGATTTTCATCAGAAGGAATATGGCTGTGCGCAAGGAAACTCACGATCTCTTTATTTACAGAATCATCCATTTGCTTAAATGCACCAAAGGCTTCAATCTTATAAATCACCAACGGATCTTTCTGTTCGTAGCCCGCAGTTTGCACACTTTGACGTAAATCGTCCATCGCACGCAGATGCTCTTTCCACGCATCATCTATCAATGCCAATGTGATATTACGCTCCAAAGCATTAGTCAGTTCAGCACCATTGGTTTCAATCGTCTTCTCAAGATTTGCAATTGCCTGCATCGCTTTTTTACCATCAGTAAAAGGAACAGCCACATTCACAATATGATTACCCTGGTCTCTACGAATATTCTTGATAACCGGAAGTGTCTGCTCGTTCATCGCGAGGTTCTTCCTGTTGTAATGATCTTTGGCCTCGTAATATAAACGGTTGGACAATTCTTCCAAAGTTCCTTTGTCGAGTTCCTCTTTAGTAATATTGGTATCAAGACCAAAGTTCATGATTACAGCCAGCTTAAACTCTTCATGATTACTAATTTCTTTGAATGAATTAATAATCCCTTCGGCAACTGAATAAAATGCGTTATCAAGGTCAAGCGCAAGTCTTTCTCCGAACAAGGCATGATTACGTTTTCCGTAAATAACCGTACGCTGTTTATTCATTACATCATCATACTCCAACAATCTTTTCCTGATACCGAAATTATTTTCTTCCACTTTCTTTTGGGCACGTTCAATACTCTTTGAGATCATGCTATGCTGAATTACTTCACCTTCTTTGTAACCCATTCTATCCATGAGCGAAGCAATTTTTTCACTTCCAAACATACGCATCAAATCATCTTCAAGAGACACGAAAAACTTAGAAGATCCGGGATCTCCCTGTCTTCCCGCACGTCCGCGTAACTGCCTGTCCACCCTCCGGCTTTCATGACGCTCCGTACCCAAAATTGCAAGTCCACCGGCTTCTTTTACTCCGGCGCCAAGCTTTATATCTGTACCACGACCTGCCATGTTGGTGGCAATAGTTACTGCACCGGCAAGTCCCGCTTCTGCTACTACCTGTGCTTCACGCGCATGCTGTTTTGCATTCAATACATTGTGCGGCACACCCTTTTGTTTCATCATCCTGCTGAGTAATTCACTTACTTCTACAGACGTGGTACCCACCAAAATAGGCCGTCCTTTCGAACGCATATCTTCTACTTCATCTATTACTGCCTTGAATTTTTCACGCTTGGTTTTAAAAACTAAATCCTGATCATCTCCCCTTATAACCGGAACGTTGGTAGGAATAGAAACCACATCCAATTTATAGATATCCCAGAATTCCGCAGCTTCTGTTTCAGCCGTACCCGTCATACCGGCAAGTTTATGGTACATTCTGAAATAGTTCTGTAATGTAATGGTAGCGTATGTTTGAGTAGCGCTTTCTATCTTCACATTTTCTTTTGCTTCAATGGCCTGGTGCAATCCGTCTGAATAACGACGACCTTCCATAATACGTCCAGTCTGCTCATCCACAATTTTTACCTGGCCATCAATCACAACATATTCCACATCATTTTCAAAAAGGGTATATGCTTTTAGTAATTGGGTAACGGTGTGTATTCTCTCTGCCTTAATAGAATA
>JBDSHT010000073.1:0-17298 GCA_039918315.1 Ginsengibacter sp.
CATTTCCACCACTTCCTGCACCCCGGTATTTACCGATATTGTAACATTTCCAGGCAAAATAAAACTTCCTTCATGAGCCACCACTTTCACAGGTTGAGGAATAATGTAAATACTATCTGAGGCAAACGCATGTAGCATCATCAAACCAAACGCTACGATAAAAAGGAAGATTCGCTTTTCCATAAAAAGTTTTTTTATTTATTGACAGACTCAAACATCGGAAAAAATATTGAGTAAAGTCTGCATGAGTGCATTTCAAAATGTTGCGGGTTGGTGTCCAGAGGCTGACCGAGAATTCCACATGTGTGAATAAGTTTGCTGCAACAAAAAGTCTGATTAGTTGTCTATTTTGAATGGAAAAGTTTAAACCAATTAATAACGAAAAACTCTTTTTATTACCACCGAGTATAACAGATTTTATTGCGGAAGGTCATTTGGCGCGGATTATAAATGAGATTGTAGATACGATTGATGTAAGTGAGATTGAAAGCCGATACAACACCCTGGGACAAAAAAGTTATTCTCCCCGATTGCTTTTAAAACTTCCTTTTTATGCTTACAGTACCGGCATAAGATCCGGGCGCAAGATTGCGGCTTGTTGTGAGCAGGATACGGCTTTTATGTATTTAGCAGCTATGTATAAGCCCGACTTCAGAACCATAAATGACTTTAGAAAAAATAACATCCCATTCATCCAAAAAGCATTTTTACATATTGCGCAAATATGCAGGGAACTAGGCATGTGTAAGGCTGGAATGCGCATTCTTGATGGGTCCAAACTTAAGGCAAATGCAAACGCTTCGATTACAAAAACAAAACAACAATATGAGCAATGGCTGAAGAAAATAGACGAAGAAATTAAAATAATTCTCGATCATGCAGCGAAGGAAGATAGAGATGAAGACCAGCATTATGGAACTACCAAAGGAATTACATTCAAAACAGAAACTAAAAACCAAGATCAAATTTAGTTTAAAATAACGTCCATGTTTATTTTATCCTCGTTCTGCCTAATCCTATAAAATAGGATTGCCATGAACTTACTCAAACAACATTTATGAAAAATGAGAATGATTCTCGGGCAGCCTCGGGACACCAACCCGCGACATTTTGAAATACGCCCATACGGCTTTACGTCCTATTTTGTAAAACAAATTGTCAATGATAAAATTAAAAATGGCAGGATTTATGCATAATTGTATTTCAAAAAAAATATCATGATTAAGAAAATTGTATCATTAGGAATGTTCATCTCTCTGGTAATTCTCGCAGCAAGTTGCTCTTCATCTAAAAGCGGAACGGCGCTGAAAGCTAATAATGGCAACCTTTCCGGCACATGGACTATTACCAACATACTCACCAATTTGCCGCCCAATATTTCCATCACTGACGTGTTTGATGAGGCTCCGTTCGATGCTTTTAAAGGAAGCACCTGGGAATTAGTGAGAAATGGAAAAGGGTCGTTTACGTTGACCAACGGCACCAAACAAGATATTTATTGGTCTATCTATGGCAAGGATCCCAATGCAGAATTTCAATTTAAAAAATTAAAAGGCGAAAAAGCAAGAAATGTAGATGCAGGCTACAGGCTTCAATTGCAGAGCATTTCTGCAAACGAATTTGTTGCAAGATCGCCGATTGATATTGGTGAAGGAAAAACCGGTTACATCACCTACACCTTTACTAAAAAATAAAAACATATTTATGAAATAATTGGTCAAACGACCAGCTATAATGTAGAAACGTCATCTGAAATTCAGGTGACGTTTCTTGTTACAGGCAAGCATGTTTCAAAAATTATTGAAGATGGTTTTAGTATAGGTTTAACGGCCTGGTCTGAATGCAAGCTTCCAAATTCGAGAAATAAAATTCTAAAGAATTATCTTGCAAAAAAATATAAATGAAAAAAATCGGCATATTGGGCGGCGGTCAACTGGGTAGAATGTTATTGCAGGCAGCAGCAAATTATCCGGTAGAAACTTTTGTGATGGAGAATGATGCAGAATGTCCTGCAGCCCACCTTTGCCATCATTTCACAAATGGCGATATAACTAACTATGAAGATGTCTGTGAGTTCGGAAAAGGACTTGATGCACTCACTATTGAAATTGAATCCGTAAATACCGAAGCTTTAGAAAAGTTAGAATCAGAAGGCGTAAAAATTTACCCTTCTCCCGCTGCGCTAAAAATTATTAAAAATAAAATTGAACAAAAAAAGTTTTATAAGGAAAACAGTATTCCTACTGCTGAGTTTGTGATCACACAATCAAAAGAGGATGTAGAAAAGCAAGTGGATTTTTTGCCAGCGGCTCATAAACTTGCCATGGGAGGCTATGATGGAAAAGGTGTACAACTTTTAAAAAATGATAAAAATCTCCATCTCGCTTTTGATGCGCCATCTGTTTTAGAAAAACTAGTAACCATAAAAAAAGAAATTGCCATTATTATCGGAATTAATGGTAAGGGACAAACGGCTGTGTATCCGCCTGTGGAGATGATATTTAATAACTATTTGAACTTACTTGAATACCAACTCACCCCGACAAATCTTCCTGAGAAAATTGTATGGAAGGCAGAAGCAATGGCATTAGCGGTGGTAAGGAATCTTAAAAGTGAGGGTATCTTTGCCGTTGAGTTATTTGTGGATATAGATGATAATGTTTTAGTGAATGAAACGGCGCCGAGGGTACATAACAGCGGCCATCATACGATAGAAGCCAATTTCTCTTCGCAATTTGATATGCTTTGGCGCATCATGTTACATTATCCCTTGGGGAATACCGATCCCATCATGAACTCCGCCATCGTGAATTTAATAGGCGAAGAAAATTATAAAGGGGAGGCTAAATACGAGGGACTGAATGAAGTGCTTGCCATGGAGAAAGTTTTTGTTCATATCTATGGGAAAAAACAAACAAAGCCAGGTAGAAAAATGGGGCACGTCACCATCCTCAGCAATGAAAGACAACAATTAATTCATATCGCTAACAAAATAAAAGCAACACTAAAAGTAATTTCTTAAAGAATCATGAGCAAACGATGGGTTTCAAACAAAATAACGTCTTATGATTTTTGCATCTTAAAATCAGCTTTCGTAAATATGAAATTGGCACAATTGAATTTGTTGGCAGGAATTGTTATGGTGCTTATCATCTCATCCTGTACCAGTAAATCTAAAGAGTCTAAAATGCCGGAGTCCCGGCCACGCGCTAATGCAGCTATTTCTGCTGAAGCCTATATCGTAAAGCCAATAGTATTAAATGCCGACATTACTGTGGCCGGCAATCTTTTGCCTTATGAAGAAACAGAAATTCATCCGGAAGTATCAGGTAAAGTAGTGAGGGTTTCTATTGTTGAAGGAGCGTTTGTAAGACGTGGCACGTTGTTAGTAAAACTATTTGATGGAGACTTGCAGGCGCAATTAAATAAATTACAAATCCAATTAAAAATTGCCCAAAAAACACAGGAACGCCAGGAGGAATTATTAAAAATAGGAGGCATCAGTCAGCAGGACTACGATCTTAGCCTGCTAAATGTGAGCACTATAAATGCAGATATTCAAATACTTCGTGCCTCAATTAATAAAACAGAAATTCGTGCGCCATTTGATGGAAAAATAGGATTTAAAAATATTAGTAACGGCGCTTATATCACCCCCACTACTATCATCACGACTATCAGGCAGGTAAATAGATTAAAGTTGGAATTCAGTGTTCCGGAAAAATATTCCAATCTTGTAAGAGAAGGAAGTACGATTAATTTTACTACTGCCACATCAGCCAAAAGTTATGCTGCAAGAATTATTGCAACCGAGTCCGGAATTACCCAGGAAAGCCGCAGCCTGAAAATACTTGCTGTAGTAAAGCATTTGGATAAGGATATTACTGCAGGCGGATTCGCGAATGTGCAATTTAATTTAGGAGAAAATGCAAGTGCGGTAATGATTCCTACACAATGCATTATTCCGGAAGCAAGAGATAAAAAAGTCATCGTTTATAAAAATGGTATGGCAGATTTCCTTATTGTTGAAACAGGCATTCGCGATTCGGCTAAAGTGGAAATCGTGAGCGGCCTTTCAATTGGAGATACGATAATTACAACTGGTTTATTATCCATTAAACCTGGAAGCAGCATTCAAATTTCATCTTATAAAAAGTAAACAGATCAGTGAATATTTCCCTTACAAGTTTGAGGCGTCCGGTATTTGCCATTGTGATGAACCTGGCGATAATTCTTTTTGGTGTAATCGGATATACTTTTCTTGGAGTCAGGGATTATCCTGCTATCGATCCTCCCATTATTTCAGTAAGCACCTCTTATGCAGGTGCTAATTCTGATATTATTGAATCACAGATAACGGAGCCTCTTGAGAAAGCGATTAATGGTATTGCTGGTGTAAAAAATATTACCTCCTCCAGTAATCAGGGACGGAGCAATATTAATGTGGAATTTGAATTGAGTGTGGACCTTGAAGCCGCGGCAAATGATGTAAGAGATAAAGTATCGAGGGCACAGCGGAGTCTGCCACAAGACATAGATGCGCCACCTGTAGTTTCTAAGTCAGATGCCAGTGCACAACCTATCCTTGCAATGACATTACAGAGTGATAAAAGGAATCTTTTAGAACTTACTGAATATGCAGAAAATAATATCATTGAACGTTTGCAAACTATACCAGGCGTAAGTTCTGTAGATATATGGGGCGAAAAAAGATATGCCATGCGCATCTGGTTTAAGCCCGATAAATTAAACGCTTATGGACTCACCACTGATGATGTGCAGGCGGCATTACGAACACAAAGTGTAGAACTTCCTTCAGGAAAAATAAGTGGGAATAACACCGAATTATCGGTAAGAACTTTCGGCAGATTGTCAACCGAAGAAGACTTCAATAACCTGATTGTAAAAAATATAGGCGGGGTCAACGTAAAGTTGAAAGACATAGCGGAAGTAGTTTTGGGACCTGAAAATGTAGAGTCTGGGTTAAAAGAGAGCAACGTTCCCATGATTATGTTACCGCTGATTCCACAACCGGGTTCAAATTATGTTGCTATCTCCGATGAGTTTTATAAAAGGCTTGATGCGTTAAAGAAAGATCTTCCTCCGGATTTCAAACTGGATATAGGAATGGATCAAACTAAATTTATCAAACGATCTATTTCCGAGGTAGAAGAAACTTTGCTAATCGCTTTGTCGCTGGTTATTTTAATTATCTATTTATTTTTCAGGGATTGGATTATTGCCTTGCGGCCGCTGCTGGATATTCCTGTTTCTTTAATTGGTGCGTTCTTCATCATGTATATTTTTGGTTTCACCATAAATGTACTAACACTCCTCGCTATTGTACTGGCCACAGGCCTTGTGGTAGATGACGGTATTGTAATGACGGAAAACATTTATAAAAAGTTTGAGGCAGGTATGCCGATACACCAGGCAGCCAGAGAAGGATCTAAGGAAATATATTTTGCGATTATTTCTACTTCAATAACACTCGCTATTGTTTTTTTACCCATCATATTTTTAGAAGGTTTTGTAGGCAGGCTCTTCCGGGAATTTGGTATCGTAGTAGCAGGTGCCGTTTTGATTTCGGCATTCGTTTCACTCACTTTAACTCCTGTACTAAATGTGAAGCTTACACGAAAAAGTGCAGGCCATACCTGGTTTTACAGAAAGACCGAGCCTTTCTTCAGGGCTATGGAAACTGGTTACAAAAACAGTCTCGCTGCTTTTATGAAATTGAAGTGGATTGCATTTATTTTATTAGCCGCGTGTACTGCAATTATTTATTTTATTTTCAAAGGAATCCCGTCAGAATTGGCCCCGTTAGAAGACAGAAACCAATTCAGGTTAAGTGTTACCGCACCTGAAGGAGTCACGTTTGAATATATGGATAGCTACATGGATAGCCTTACTAATTTCATAATGGATTCCATTCCGGAAAAAACATTGTTGATCAGTATGACTTCGCCGGGATTTGGAGGTGGTTCAGTTAACAGTGGTTTTATAAATGTAATGATGACTGATCCTAAAGACCGTAACCGATCTCAACAGGAGGTGGTGGATATGGTGAACAGAAATCTCAAACGATTCCCGCAGGGAAGGGCATTTGCATCACAAACGCAAACGATTTCAGTGAGTAGGCGCGGCGGACAGCCTGTACAGTTTGTTATTCAAAATAATAATTTTGAAAAAATAAGAAGTGTCCTTCCTCAATTTTTAGATGAAGCAAAAGAAAGCAAAATATTAGAAGGTGTTGATGCTGATCTTAAGTTTAATAAACCAGAATTGCGAATTGAAATAAACCGTTTACGCGCAAGCGAGTTAGGAGTAAGTGTGGAAGATATCAATCATGCATTGGAATTAGCTTATAGCGACAGGAGACTTGGTTATTTTTATAAATCAGGAAAGCAATATCAGGTTTTAGGACAGGTGGATCGCAGCGATAGAGATGATCCGGATGATCTTTCAAAAATAAGAGTTCGCAATAATCGTGGAGAAAGTATTGGTCTTGATAATTTAGTAACAGCCGTTGAAGCATCAGCGCCTCCAACTATTTATCACTTCAACCGTTATAAATCAGCAACAATTTCAGCAGGCCTGGCACCAGGCAAAACCGTAGGAGATGGAATTAAGGAAATGGATAGAATTGCTGCTAAAGTATTGGATAATTCTTTCACAACTGCATTGACTGGCACTTCCAGGGATTTTTCTGAAAGCAGTGGCAATACAGCATTTGCATTTATTCTTGCTCTGGTATTAATTTATCTGGTGCTTTCAGCACAATTTGAAAGTTTTATAGATCCCTTTATAATCATGATAACAGTGCCGCTTGCTTTAGCTGGTGCATTGCTTTCGCTTTGGATATTTGGACAAACTTTCAACATATTTTCTCAAATTGGAATGATCATGCTCATTGGGCTTGTTACCAAAAATGGAATTCTAATTGTGGAATTTGCTAATCAGAAAAGGAAGGCCGGACTTAAAAAAGAAGAAGCAGTTGTGGAAGCCGCTTACCTAAGATTACGACCTATTCTGATGACAAGTCTTGCTATGTCGTTGGGTGCACTGCCATTGGCACTATCTATTGGAGATGCCTCTACCAGCCGCATTCCGTTAGGAATTGTAATTGTAGGAGGTATTATGTTTTCACTCATTCTCACCTTATACGTTGTGCCAGCCATGTACGGTTTTCTTTCATCCAAAAAACATGAATTGCATGAAGCGTTCCAATAAAAAGATATTCCTGTTTTTCGTCACTGGTATTTTTTTCTTCATGCCTGCTCATTCGCAGGATAATGTACTTACTTCACAGGAAGCCATCAAATATGCAATCGAAAATAATTATGGAATTACCATTAGCAAAAATGAAATTGAGATCGGAAAAATAAATAACAATTGGGCAAACGCAGGCGCTGTACCGGTTATAAGTGCCACCGCAAATAAAGTTATAGGAGTCAACAACCTGGAACAGAGGTTAAGCAATGGGACAGTCACCAAAAAAAATGGCAATAGCACACAAAATTTAAATGCAGGGGTTGCAGTCAACTGGAGAGTATTTGATGGTTTTAAAATGTTTGCAACAAAAAGAAAACTGGAAGAAATTGAAAGAAACGGAGAATATGCTTTTAGGAGAAATCTAAATCAAACGGTGTATGAGGTAATAACTACTTATTACAATGTTGTTACTTTAAACGAACAATTGCAATCAACCCAGGAACAAATTGGTTTATATACTGATCGGTATAACCTGGCGCAGCGCAGGTTTGAAATCGGGACAGGAGCAAAATACGAAGTCCTGGAGGCGCAGGTAGATCTGAATGAACAACACTCTATTATACTTTCCCTGCAAAACTCTATTGCGTTGCAAAAATCAACACTCAACAATTTAATAGGCAAGAAACCTGACACTGCGTATAAAATCATTGATACGATTATCGTACAACCATTGCCGTTATTTAGCGATGTGCAACAGAAAATAGATTCCGGCAATGCAGATATTTTATTGGCCAATAGCCAGCTTGCAATTCTTATGGAAACAAAAAAGGAAGTGAATGCTGGCAGGCTGCCTACTGTAGATTTAAATGGGTTTTACAATTTTGCGAGGAACAGGAATGGTGCGGGATTTACATTGCTTAATCAAACGTATGGTCCGTCAGGATCAATAGGAGTTAGCATTCCGTTGTTTAGAGGAATGATAGTAAAAAAACAATTACAGGTGGTTGACATTAATGTAAAAAATCAGGAACTCGCCATTAACGAAATAAAAAATAATGTGCAAACTGCTTTGAATAATGCATACATCAATTACCACAATGCTTTGAAAGCAATTGAACTTGAAAAAAGCAACCTTATATTAGCTACTGAAAATATTTTAATTGCAACAGAGCGATATAAAAAACTCAATATCACTTCTGTAGAGTTACGGCAAATCCAAATAAGTTACAACGCAATTAAGAACCGTTTGTACAATGCCTTGTACCAGGCAAAAATTTCTGAAGCCGGAGTCGCTTTGCTAACAGGTGAGATAGCAGAATTGTAATTTAATTTGTTGCTATCGGTAAATCCTAGTTTGTAGAATGGCTTTCTAAAAAGTCAATGATTGTACAGAAGAAATAAATTGTCCCGTTGCATTATCTTTACTCCTCTCAAAAAATAATATGGCAAAGACAAACAATCCACTGGTAGGAATTATAATGGGTAGCGATAGCGATTTAAAAATTATGGATGCTGCAGCTTCCATCTTGAAGGAATTTGGGATTGCTTTTGAAATTACGATTGTATCGGCCCATCGTACGCCATTGAGAATGGTAGAATATGCAACAAATGCTTATGCGAGAGGGTTACGCGTGATAATTGCCGGTGCTGGCGGTGCCGCACATTTGCCGGGAATGGTAGCATCTATAACTACGCTGCCGGTGATTGGTGTGCCGGTAAAATCTTCTAATTCCATTGATGGATGGGACTCTGTTTTGTCTATTTTACAAATGCCGAATGGAGTGCCTGTAGCTACTGTCGCACTCAACGCAGCAAAGAATGCAGGCTTGCTCGCAGCACAAATTTTAGCAACTTCAGACGAACACCTAACACAGAAAATGAAAGACTATAAAAAAGGGATGAAAGAAGAAGTGGAGAAGAAAGCTAAAAAGATGGAAGAAGAAAATAATTAATTTTCGTTAGTCTTTTTGTTCAATGATGCAAAAATCCTGTTCAAAAACAAGTGAGTTTTCATAAATTAATTTTATAAAATCTTTTCCCCATTTGCTATAGAAAAGCATAAAATTTTCGGTACGCTCCTGCAATCCTCCGCCGGGAAAAAGAGCATCGTATAGTTTTGTCAATTGTTGCTCCTCCACTGAATATTTCTTTTTTTCAGCCCTCATCATTTTCTTTTCCAAAGCACCCAGCAATTTTTGTTGTTTAGTTTCTAATGCAGAAACATGTTGCACCAAAGTAGGATCAATGGGGTTTACAAGCATTTTTATTTTATCATAAATTTCAGCAATCTGCGACTTCTGTTGTTGCAAATCCAACATGGATTCGGTTTCATTCTTAACTATTTCAGAAAGAAGATCCAATCTCTTTTTAAAAAGATCGATGGTAGAAATATTTAATTTTTGGATAGCGAGCGCATACTTTTTTTCCACCAAAAGAAAGGAATTACGAACTACCAGCATAGGAAAAGGAACACTAAATTGTTTGAAAATATCTTTAAGCTGCAACCAATAAGCCAGCTCTCCTCCACCTCCTACAAAAGCTATGTTTGGTAAAATTATTTCCTGGAATGCACCTCGTAAAATCACATTCGGACTAAACCTTTCAGGATAATTTTTTAATTCGCTTTTTATCTCCTCTTTTGTGAAAACGATATCAGTATCGAGCACCATAAACTTTTCGCCAACAACTTCAAAACGCTTGCGAATGTTGTCTTTTAAATAAAATAAATTGATCGCGCGCGGGTAAGCTTGTGCCTTATAATTTGCTGAAAGTTTCTCAGAAGTCTTCTCTACAATTTTAGAAGAAGTGTGATTAAAAATATCATCTTCCAAAATATCAATCATTTCATTTTTATAAACCGCATTATCCGGTTGCAATACCAACAGGCCATATTCCTTAAATAATTCGTGCACAAACAAAAACGTTGCATCGCCTATGGTTCTGTTTTTTACATAACAATTTCTTACCAAAGAAATTATTTCTTCTCCATACTTTTCAACTGAAAGTCTGCCTGCTATCTGATCAATTAATTTTATAAGTTCTGCATCAATTGTCATTCTTCCTACGGCGCCAGTTTGTTTTGTATTCCATTCATATTTATGGCCGTCCAACTCTATGTGGTTTAATTCTTCAAGGTCAGCATCCTCACTGCCCACAAAAAATACGGGGACAAAATTACATTCAGGAATTTCGTCTTTTAATTGTTTGGCAATTTTTATAACATGCAGAATTTTATAAATAAAATACAAATGACCGGTAAAAATATTAGGCTGATGTGCGGTACAAATAGTAAAAGTGTTTTCGCTCAATAAGCTATTGATATTGGCTTTCACGAGATGATTCTCCGCGATTCCTTCATACTGAAGCGTAAGCTGATCGACGAGAATCTTTCGGTTATTCTTAAATTTCTTTCTTTCAGTAATCGCAGATTTAATTCCTTGAAGATCTACAGGGTGTTCGTAAAATTCTTTCAATTCAGTGGCCCCGGAAACATAGTCCAAAACAATTTTGGAAAATTTTCCTGTTTGAGAATAAGGAATGTTTGTTGATTGAAATTGTCTGCTCAAAGCCTGATTTATTTTAATGGCAAAGGTAGCATCAGGGTATCACGTGTCCTACAAAATGATAAGCCAAAAGAAAGTCAAAATTTTAAATAAATGATTGATCTGAATCAATCATTCAATCAAAAAATAAGTTGACTTGTTAAACAACAGTTCCTTCCAGATCATAATCGTAAGCACTGGTAATTTTTACATTTACAAAATCACCCGGAGCTAATTTATTTGGAGAGTTTACGATCACCTCATTATCTACTTCAACACTGTCGAATTCCGTGCGGCCCAGGTATTTGCCGGCTTCTTTTTTATCAATAATAACTTTGAACGTTTTACCAATTTTCTCTTCATTTTTCTGATAAGAAATCTCTTGCTGCACATCCATTATTTCCTGTGCACGTCTTTCCTTTTCTGCTGCTGGCACATCATCTTCGAGGTCATGAGCAGTTGTATTTTCTTCGTGTGAATAGGTGAATATTCCCACGCGGTCAAATTCCATTTTTTTCAAAAAAGTTTTTAATTCTTCCACATCATCCTGTGTTTCCCCAGGGAAACCAGCAATGAGTGTCGTTCTTAAACAAATGCCGGGAATCTTAGATTTTATTTCACCAATAATGTCCTCCATTTCCTCACGGGTAATCTGTCGTTTCATCGCTTTCAGCATCCGGTTGCTCGCGTGTTGCAAAGGCATATCGAGGTAGTTACAAATGTTCTCTCGTTCGCGCATAGCGTCAATGATCTCCATTGGAAATTTAGAAGGATACGCATAATGCAACCTTAACCATTCCAAACCAGGGATATCGGCAAGAGCGTGAAGTAAGCGGGGCAATTCTCTCTTTTTATAAATATCCAAACCATAATAAGTGAGCTCCTGTGCTATCAACATTATTTCCTTTACGCCTCTGCTAACCAATAATTCTGCTTCAGCCACCAGTGATTCAATCGTGCGACTGACATGTTTTCCACGCATTAAAGGAATGGCACAAAAAGAACAGGTGCGATTACAACCTTCACTAATTTTCAGGTAAGCATAGTGGTTAGGGGTGCTTAATAATCTTTCCCCTACCAATTCAGCTTTATAATCAACATCAAATTTCCTAAGTAAAAAGGGTAGTTCCATTGTACCAAAAAACGCATCCACTTCAGGTATTTCTGTTTCCAGATTTTGTTTATAGCGCTCGCTTAGGCAGCCTGTAACATAGACCTTGTCTATTTTTCCGCGTTTCTTTAATTCTACTTGCTCAAGAATGGTATTGATACTTTCTTCTTTTGCCAGGTCAATAAATCCGCAGGTATTTACCACCACAATATTATGATCAAGCTTTTTACTTTCATGCTTCACATCAAATTCTGCCGCAGCCAACTGGCCACTCAGCACTTCACTGTCCACCATGTTTTTACTACAGCCGAGCGTGATAATATTTACTTTGTCTTGTTTATGTTTTGTCTTCATTTCTTTTTATAATAACACGAATTTTTTTGCACGGATTACACGAATCTTTTGCACGAACTACACGAATTTTTTGCACGAATTATGCTAAACGCAGCAATTACTGATACATTATTTTACTCCGCCAAACAAACTGTCGACAAATTCCTTTTTGTCAAACACCAGTAAATCAGTTGCCTTCTCTCCCACTCCAATAAACTTCACAGGAATCTTAAATTGATCAGCGATGGCGAGCACTACACCGCCTTTTGCAGTACCATCTAACTTTGTAATCGTAAGTGCAGTAACCTGAGTAGCTGCCGTAAAATGACGAGCTTGCTCCAGCGCATTTTGCCCAGTACTTCCATCCAAAACAAGCATCACCTCATGCGGTGCTCCGGGAAGTGCTTTGTTTACTGATCTTTTAATTTTGTTTAATTCATCCATGAGGTGAATCTTATTATGTAGCCTTCCTGCGGTATCGATTATTACGACATCAGAATTTCTGGCCATCCCACTTTGCACTGCATCGAACGCCACTGCACTTGGGTCGCTTCCCATGGCATGCTTCACTATCGGTACGTTGGTCCGCTGACTCCAAATATTTAGTTGATCCACAGCCGCTGCCCTAAAAGTATCCGCCGCTCCCAATAAAACTGATTTTCCCGCAAGAGAAAAATTATGCGCCATCTTTCCTATAGTCGTAGTTTTTCCTGCACCATTTACTCCAACAACTAAAATCACATGTGGCTTATGACCTGCGGGTAATTCATAATTTACATAAGACGTATCCTGTGGCGAATCCACAAGAATGGATTGAATTTCTTCTTTTAAGACTTTGTTTAATTCTGCAGTATTTATGTATTTATCTTTCGCAACTCTTTTTTCAATTCCTTCAATAATTTTTACGGTAGTATCCACGCCCACATCGGCACTTACGAGTGCGTTTTCCAGTTCATCAAGCACTTCTTCATCCACAGTACTTTTCCCCGCAATTACTTTGGTGATCTTATCAAAAAAACCTTGTTTGGTTTTTTCAAGGCCCTGATCGAGGCTTTCCTTCTGTTCTTTTTTCCCAAATAGCTTATCAAAAATTCCCATCGTAAAATATTTATTTAAGTAGGGTAAAAATAAAGAAAGCTATCCGCAACGAATGCAGGATAGCTCACTATAATAATTTTGCAGGCAATGATTAACTTCCTAAAAAATCTTTGATCTTGTCTTTATGGACAATAGATTCTTTAAAAGTGTAAGAACCTGATTTTGGGCTGCGAACAGTACGAACTACTTTAGTCCAGTTTTTTGCATCGGCTGCTGCTTTCTGATCTTTTGTTTTTATCGCCGTTTTAGCTGATTTTGCCATGATACTTTATTTTAATAATGTGTTGAGAAGCTGGAGAATTTGATAAATAATTATCAAATGTATTAGCTACGCAATTACTTGATTTCTTTGTGAACCGTTACTTTTTTCAAAATAGAATTGAATTTTTTCAACTCCAAACGCTCAGGGGTATTCTTTTTATTCTTCTTGGTAATGTAACGGCTTGTACCTGGAAGACCGGAAGTCTTATGCTCCGTACATTCCAAAATTACCTGTACCCTGTTTCCTTTTTTAGCCATGATTCTTGTTTAAAATATTTTTTATTAGATCTTAACGCCTTTTGATCTCATCTCTTTTACCGTGTTGTAAAGACCATTCTTATTGATAGTCCGGATTCCCTCAGTTGATATTTTTAAGGTTATCCATTTATCTTCCTCAGCCAGAAAATATCTCTTTTTCTGTAGATTAGGTAGAAATCTCCTGCGGGTTTTGATATTCGAGTGAGAAACCGTATTACCGGTAATTGGTCTCTTCCCTGTTAACTGACAAACTCTGGCCATAATGATCTTTTTTTTCGGACGGCAAAGGTAATGAAGAATTATTTACCTGAAAAATAAAAATTGAAGTATTTGACGTCAAATATAAAAAGATAACTCAAGTTAGAAAAACATAAAGATCTGTTCGCTGTCTTTTGAATTCTCAGAATTTGGAACGCATTACAATTGTGTAAATTTGCAATGTAAAAACACAATTATGGAAACATTTAATCAAGCGATCCAAAGCAAGCAACCTGTTTTAGTCGATTTCCATGCCACATGGTGCGGCCCGTGCAAACAAATGGCTCCAGAGCTTCTGCGATTTGCAAAAAACAATTCCGAAAAATTGAGGGTATTAAAAATTGATATTGATAAAAATCAATCGGCAGCACAACAATATAATATACAAGGGGTTCCTACTTTAATTCTTTTTAAGGAAGGAAAAGTTTTATGGCGCCAGTCGGGTGCGATGACGGCTCAACAAATTGGTAATTATGTAAACCAATATTTATAAAGAAGTTATTTTTGAAATGACTATTTAAAAGTTTATAGCATGGCAAGTAATTCAATAAAAGTAGATTTCAAAAGTGGGATGAATTTTTCCACAAATATCAATGGTCATCTTTTACAAATAGACCAGGATGAATCGGCTGGCGGAACAGACTTAGGGCCGCGGCCAAAAGCATTGATGCTTGCTTCTCTCGGTGGATGTACCGGGTTTGATATTGTAAGTATTCTAAACAAAATGCGTGTTACCTTTTCTAATTTTTCAATAAATATTGAAGGCAATCTTTCAGATACTGAACCAGCGATCTATAATAAAGTAATGCTGAATTATATCATTATGGTTGATGAGGCTGACGAGCCTAAGATGGAAAAAGCTGTAAAATTATCCAAAGAAAAATATTGTGGCGTTAGCAAAATGTTTGAATCATTTGCCGAAGTAGCATTTACAATTACCTATCTATAAACGCAGGCCAGACAGACATCTTTTAAGTCTGTCCTTGAAATTCTAAGTCCATTTCCTTCTTTCTATCTTTATAAACCCGCAACATTTGCAGGATAATTGCCAGCACGATAAGTAGAAAGCCAAAGTAGAATCCAAGGCCTAAAAATTTACCTTCATTATAAATAATGAATGCCATGATAATGGAATAAACCGGCTCCAGGTTATAGCTGAGATTAGTTGTAAATGCAGACAAATGTCTTAGCGAATTAAGGCTGAGAATAAAGGCCAAAACAGTACAGCCTAACGCCAGCACAAAAAGCCAGAACCAATCAGAAGCGGTGGGCAAAAAATAAGCCGCAGGAAAGAAATGAAGATAAACCGGTAGTATAAAACATAAAGCCAAAGTGCCGCCAGTCATTTCATAAAAAGTAACCACTTTAGATGAAAATTTACTGATTAAGGGTTTATTAAAAATCGGGAAAAGGCTTGCCAGCATTGCCGAAATGATTCCGAAAATAATTCCGGTTTTATACTCAGGGTAAAAATTAAATATCAAATAAATTCCGGCAATGGTTAACAGACCTAAAAGCACTTCAGCTATTTCAATCTTTCTTTTCATAATGATGGGTTCAAAGAAAGAGGTGAAGAATCCAATGGCTGATAAGCAGGTAACAGAAACCGAAATGTTGGAATATTTAATACTTCCGTAAAACGTAACCCAGTGCATGGCAATAATACCACCGATGCCTAAAAATTGCATGACTTTTTTAAACGGAATTCGAAAAGAATCTTTACTAAAAAAAATGATTATTCCCAGGGTTACCGCACTTATCAACATCCGGTACCAAACGAGGTAACCTTCATTCAGATCAATCAGCTTTCCAAGGATAGCCGTAAACCCGGCAAGCACTATGGCGATGTGTAATTGAATAAATGCTTTCCTCATAAAGATGCAAAAATAGGCTGGGATTGGCGATTAAAAACTTCCATTATTACCAAATCCTGTTCCGATGTTCACCGATTTTTTTCACCTAAGATTATGCCGGGAATTAACAATCTTTTTTATAAAAAAATTAGGGGGTATGATATTGTACCAATCATAGCTTTATATTTGCCACTGTTTAAAAAATAAACCCAGACTATGAGCTTTAAACGCATCAACAACATTACAGGATGGATAATTTTCGCCATTGCCTCTTTCGTTTATTTATCTACCATGGAGGCTACCGCAAGTTTTTGGGATTGCGGCGAATTTCTTTCGAGCGCCTATAAATTACAAATCCCCCATCCACCGGGAGCGCCTCTTTTTATTTTGATTGCGAGGTTATTTATGATTCCCCTGGGACCAGGAAATGCAGCATTGGGGGCGAATGTGTTAAGTGCGATGGCGAGTGCATTTACCATTTTATTTTTATTCTGGACAATCACTCATTTTGCTCGTAAAATATTTCAACAAAACAATGCCAATGCGATTTCATCAATAAATATTTTCACCATCATGGCCGCAGGCGTGGTGGGTGCTTTGGCTTATACATTTAGTGATTCTTTTTGGTACAGTGCTGTTGAAGGCGAGGTGTATGCTTTATCATCATTTTTTACTGCTATTGTATTTTGGGCTGCTCTTAAATGGGAAGAAGAAGTTAGCATCGAAAGTGCACAAGGAATTAAGGGTCACTTCACCCGTGCCGACAGGTGGCTGATTCTTATTTTTTACCTGATTGGACTTTCTGTGGGTGTGCATCTGCTTTGTATTCTTTCCATCCCGGCCATAGTAATGATCTATTATTTCAAAAGATACCATTCTACCAAATGGGGTACGTTCTGGGCATTCCTTGCTGGTTGTGTAATTACAGGTATCGTGCAGGTTCCGATGGTGCAATGGACGATGAAATTAGCAGGCAATTTTGATATTTTATTTACCAATAGTTTCGGACTTCCTTTCTTTACAGGATTCACTTTCTTTTTTGTGTTTTTAGCGGTAATCATTTACCTGGTGATGCGCCTTGCAAAGAAAAGAAACTGGAATTTCTTAAAGCTGGCAATGTGGGCATTTGCCTTTGTATTATTAGGCGTTTCAACATACACTACTACTCTTATTCGCTCAAGTGCCGATCCTGCAATCGATATGTTTAACGTTGACAATCCGGTAAGTTTAGTAGGCTATTTAAACCGTGAGCAATATGGTGACTGGCCTATTTTCAGAGGGCAGGATTTTACTGCAAAGCCAACAAGCCAGGAGCTTGTGGATACATACGTACAAGGCGATAAGATTTATGAGAAGAAAGGTAAAAAAA
>JBDSHT010000074.1:0-3291 GCA_039918315.1 Ginsengibacter sp.
GAGAAGCATTCATTGATTTTAAAAATCATTTGGCAAAAATATATGGCGAGCGCGAAGCCGCCCAAATAACTGATTGGGTTTTTGAAAATGTAACTCATCAAAAAAGATGGCAAAGAATGGCTGAATCGAAGAAATTGAATGATGAAGATTCTCAGAAGATAAATGATTACTTAGCTCAACTTCTTACTAACAAACCGGTTCAATACGTTCTGAATGAAGCATGGTTTTACAAAAGAAAATTTTATGTAGATGAGAATGTTTTGATACCACGACCTGAAACAGAAGAATTGGTTGAGTGGATAATAACCGATGCCAAAGAAAGAATTGATAATCTTAAAACCCTTGCTGCAACTGAGCAATTCAGCATCATCGATATTGGAACAGGTAGTGGATGTATGCCGATTTCTTTAAAAAAAGAAATGCCTGATATAACAGTTGATGCAATTGATGTAAGCGAAGGAGCATTGAAGGTTGCCAAAAAAAATGCAGCATCGTTAGAAGCAGATGTTGAATTTTATGACATGGATTTTTTAAATGAAACTGAGTGGGATACTCTTTCAAAATATGATGTGATCGTGAGCAATCCGCCTTACATTCCTGTAGAAGACAAGGAAGTACTGTCAAAAAATGTCACTGATTTTGAACCCGGCGTTGCCTTGTTTGTGGACAATAAAAATCCTTTTATATTTTATGAGAAGATTGTAGCATTTGCTAAAACACATTTAAAAAGCAAAGGCAAAATCTATGTAGAAGTGCATGAAGAATATGCGAAAGATGTAAAAAATATTTTTGAGAATAATGGGTTTCCTTCCACAATAAAAAAGGATATCTACGGAAGAGAAAGAATGGTTAGGGCCGCTATTTAACGCCAATTACAGAAGCGGAGGTAGTGGCACCCAACTTTTTAGCTACCTGCATTATTTTTACAATATCGCCCCAACTCACCAATGAGTCAGCGTTAATAACAACAGCCGGTTTTGAAAGACTGTCAACCAAAGGCAAATGTTTTCTCAAAAGACTTTCCAGAGAATCAAAGACTATTTTTTCCTGGCCGATATATACATCGCGGTTTTTATCGATGCTTACAATTACACTTTGCTTTGCCTTTGCATCGCTGCTTGCACGAGGATTATTCATTTTAATCACGTTAGGATTTGCCATTGTAGAAATGATTAAAAAGAAGAACATTAGAATGAACAGAATATCATTCAGCGGTCCTGTGTCCAGTTCTGTATCATCACTTTTAAATCTTCTTCTAATACTCATTTTATTGATAATTGCTAAATGATAAGTAATTTTTTACCGGGTGGGTTCCTGTAGAATGTCCGCAAATTCAGCGCTGGCAATTTCCATTTTATTTTCAATCCTGTTTATTTGCGCAGCAAGATAACTGTGACCTATATACGCTAATATACCAATGATTAATCCGGTAGCGGACGTAATCATTTTAATGTAAATACCATCTGCAATTGTGTTGGGAGTATATTCTGTGCTGGCAGCAATTCCTTTGAAGAGTGCTAACATTCCAATGATAGTTCCTAAGAAGCCAAACAGAGGTGCAATGCGGGCAACGATAGAAATGATAGACAGATTTTTTTCAAGTTTATACAATTCCAGGACACCTACATTGTCCATACTTTTTTCGATAGCATCGATAGGCTTTCCTATACGCTGAATTCCTTTATCAATAATACGCGCAACAGGGTTGTCATTATTTTTTGAAAAGCTCCTGGCCGCTGCCACATTGCCATTTACAACATGGTCACGAATGATGCGCATGAAATTATTATCCAACTTTGCGGCTTTATTTATGGCGATTAATCTTTCAAAGAAAAAATAAAGCGCACCAACAAAAAGCAATCCGAGCGGAATCATTAAGACTCCACCGCTTACTAAAACCTCCCATAAATTTTGAACTTTGGGAGAGGCCGCATGTGTAACAGCAGATGAATCAATTTGAAGCAGAAATAAATCCATGTAATAAAAGTTTGGTAACAAATGTAAAAAGTTATTTTATAAATCTGTGGTGGCTTAAAAATGAATATTGAACTTTAACTTAAATGTTAAAGCAAGGGATAAAATATCTATTAATAATTTCGCATCTTAATAAGCGGGATACCCTGTGAATAACCAGTTTCGACACGGGTTCTACACACTCTTCTCTTTCCATATCATACACAAATGAACAACTGTTTCTGCTGCCGCAGCCATATCCTTAACCCCTATCCATTCCTGTTTTGAATGTATGCCTTGCATTCCTGTAAATAAATTAGGGCAAGGCAAACCCATATAACTTAACCGGCTTCCATCCGTACCACCACGAATACTTTCGGTAGTAACGTCGAGGCCTGTACGCAAAATTGCTTCTGCCGCATAATCAACAACCTGTGGATTTTGATCCAATATTTTTTTCATATTCCGATATTGTTCACGGGTTGAAAATTCAAGCGTAGCGCCATGATAATGATCTACCACTTCCTGGGCAATCTTTTTCAGTCTTTCGCGATGTTCTTTTAATTTATCATCATCAAAATCACGGATAATAAATTCAAGCGTCGCTCTTTCCGCGATTCCTTCGAAACGGGTTGGATGCACAAAACCTTCTTTTTTTTCTGTCGCTTCCGGAGCCCATTCATTTGTGGGAAGAGCGTGTAAAATCTCACCTCCTAATTTCAATGCATTCACCAATTTATTTTTTGCATACCCCGGATGAGCTATCACACCGTTGATAATTAAGACGGCTGCATCAGCACTAAATGTTTCATCTTCCAGGCTGCCGGCCTCGCCACCATCAAGGGTATAACCAAACCGGGCACCTAATTTTTTCATGTCAAGTTTAACCGTACCCTCTCCTATCTCTTCATCCGGAGTAAATAATATTTTAATGTTTCCATGTTTTAGTTCTGGATTTTCCATTAAATATTTGGCAGCTTGCATGATGGCGGCTACTCCACTTTTATCATCAGCACCCAACAAAGTATTACCGCTTGCTGTAATGACATCTGAACCAATATGTTCTTTTAAATAAGGATGGTTAACGGTAGATAAAATCTGTGTGGTATCGGCGGGTAAAATAATTTCCTCGCCATTATAATTTTTATGAAGAATGGGTTTCACGTTGGTACCACTGCAATCCGGTGCCGTATCAACGTGACTGCAAAAACAAATAACCGGTACATTTTTATTTGTATTAGAAGGAATGGTTGCATACACATAACCCCATTGATCCATTTCTGCATCAGAAATTCCTATCTCCAATAATTCCTGAACTAATATTTTACTAAGATCTTT
>JBDSHT010000075.1:0-7749 GCA_039918315.1 Ginsengibacter sp.
ACAATCTGAATACTTGGAATTTCAACGTTGTCCAATAATATCAAGGGTGAACTACCACCTCTGAAGGAAGTCATCTGTCCCCTGATTTTTATGATGGGATCTGATCCAACCTCTCCACTTGGAATTACCACGCTGAGACCGGATACCGCGCCCTGGAGTCCTCGTCCAATGTCCGCGATGGGCCTGCCTTGCAGTGATTTTTTAATGTCAACCGTAGAAACGGCACCGGTAACATTTCCTCTTTTTTGGGTGCCATAACCTACTACCACTATATCTTCCATGGATTTGGTCAATGAAGAAAGGGTAACCTTAATGTAATTTGATTCTCTTACGGTAACTTGTTGTTTGTCAAAACCAACTGATGAGAATTCCAGTACCTGGCCTTTTGAAGCTTTTATACTGAACCTTCCCTCCTGGTCGGTTTGGGTGCCGGAAGTTTCCCCTTTTATAAGAACTGAAGCTCCTTCAATGGGGCTATCATCCTGGGAAAGTACCACACCGGTTACTGTTCTATCCTGCCCAAATGAAGAGAAACAAAAGAGCATGAGAGCCAGCAATGGAATGAAACGTTTGATTGCGGTCATAAAAATGGTTTTGAATGATGAATTGTTGAAATTTTTATAATTAGATTCTGGTTGAAAAGCCGTTTTGTTTTAAGTGCGTAACAACTATATGACATTGAATCAATTTGTTTAGCTGCTTTGGTCATCGCACGAATAATTTTGACCAGGCAGAATTCAATCTTCACAAATGCTTTCACATTGATTTTTAAATAACTGTTATTCCTGCTTTTACATAAGGTTGCAACAACACGTCGTCCGGTGATAGTTCCGTAATTAATGTATTTATCTTTCTGGCATCACAAATCTGAATCGGTTGTTGTGAATTTATTTTCTCTGAAATCGTTAAGCATACAAATCTTTCGGAAGATTCAATCATGGCTTTTTTTACCTGCACAATATCCCAGTCATTATCTGATACACCCGTCTTAAGGTTTATGGCGTTTACACCCATAAAACAAAGGTCCACTCTCAATTCTCTAATCTTTGAAATGGCTTCCGAGCCAACCGTGATTTTAGAGTTTTTTGAAATTTTATCACCAATTACAATCACCTCAATGTTAGGATGGTTTGCATATTCAAACAGGGCCGGAATGCTTCCTGAAATAAATGTAGCATGAAGATCTTTTGGAAGCACCTTAGCCAGTTCTATAATAGTAGTTCCGCCCCCGGTTAAAACAAACATTCCATTCTTAATGATAGAAGCTGCTTTGCGGGCAATTATATTTTTTTGAGTATAAGCGTACACTTCTTTGGAAGAATGATTTCCATTATGAAAAGAAGGGGAGAGCGCACCACCATGAATTTTCACGATTTTTCCTGCTTCAGAAAGTTCCTGGAGATCACGCCGGATGGTATCATTCGATACATCAATTTGTAAACTTAAATCACCCAATAAGACTTTGTTGTGCAGGTTTACCTGGTGAACAATGTAAGCCTGTCTTTCCAGTTTAAGCATTAGTTAATGTATTGTTAACCAAATATAGGGAAAGAATATTAAAAACCGCAAAACCTGCAATTTTATTTTTTTAATACTTGCACTTTTATGTTAGACGTTTAAATCAAAACTGTAGTGGATACTCTAACAATCCCTTTAATAGCGGTATTTCTATATTGAATATTCTTACTGAAATTAATTAGTCCTGTATTAAATTATTTACTATAAATTTGGTATCAGGTTTAAAAGCAGCGCAATATTTGCGGTTTTTAAATTTACCCCGGGTCCTTGTATTATATCCATCTTATTATTGAAATTGAATAATAATAATCATGTCACTGCCAAAAGAAATCATTTGTCCCGAAATTTTTGATGGATGAATATATTCCGCACGATTCTATAAAGAATCAATCTAAATTAAGCAACCCTTTTCCTTTCATTTCTAACTATTGTCTTATGAAGAAAAAAATCGTAGTATTAATTTTGGGGGCACTTTTTTTTGTGCAACAGAGTTATGCCCAACAAATTACCGTGACCGGTAAAGTGACCGCTCCGGATGGTGCGGCACTTTCAGGTGTTTCTGTAAAAATTAAAAAGAAAAATGCAGGTATGAGTACCGCTGCAGATGGCACGTATTCCATTAAAGCTGATAAAACCGATGTGCTTGTATTTACTTACGTAGGATATGCAGCCATTGAAAAGACGGTGGGAAATCAGTCTGTGATCAATGTAGAAATGGCTGAAGATGCCCGTACGTTAAGCGAAGTAGCGGTAACCGCCTTTGGTGTTAAACAACAAGTAAGAAGTTTGGGCTTCTCTACTCAAAATGTAAAAGCCAGCGAGGTGGTTGAATCGCAGCAACCGAATATTGTAAACGCGTTGCAAGGTAAAATAGCCGGCGTGCAAATAACCAATTCAAGTGGTGCGCCGGGTGCGTCATCCAGCATTATGATTCGTGGAGGAAATTCTTTGAGTGGCAATAACCAACCCCTGTTTGTTGTGGATGGTATTCCGATTGATAATTCTACCCCGGTAGGACAGGGTGGATTAGTTGCATCGTATGGGCCTGCAACCAATAGGGCAGTGGACATAAACCCTGAGGACATCGCTACGATCACTGTGTTGAAAGGTCCTGCTGCTGCTGCCTTGTATGGTATTCGAGCTGCATCAGGCGCCATTATTATTACCACTAAAAAAGGGTCAGGAGGCGCAGCTAGGATTACGTATCAGGGAACATTTTCTATGGACAACGTAAACAGGCTTCCTAAAGTTCAATCAAAATTTAAACAAGGGGCCTTAGGTATCGCAGATCCAACTGCACCGTATTCATGGGGTCCCGAATTTACCAAGGGTGAAACTATCTATGATAATCTAAAAGATTTTTTTCAAACAGCGTTTACTCAAACTCATGATTTGTCACTTAGTGGAAGTTCAGAAAAATCAACTTATTATGCATCGGCTTCCTACTTTGACCAAGGTGCAATTACTGATAACTCAAATTTTAAAAGAGGTTCCTTCAGAATAAATTCAGATACTAAAGTAGGGGATAAAATGACGATAGGGGTATCTACAAACTATGTACGAACTGACCGGCATTACGTACCGCAAGGTGATGCAAATGGAGTAATGGGCGCATTATACTGGCCAAGAAATGATAACATGAAAAATTATCTTGACGCTGATGGAAAACAACGAACAGTGAGCGTAAATGGGAATGACAATCCATATTGGAGCATTCAAAATAAACCAATAACCAGTTTGGTCAACAGGATGATTGCTGTAGGAAATATTGATTATAACCCGTTTGAGTTTTTAAACATTACCTATAGATTGGGGACAGATTATTACAATGATAATTTTAAATCCATTAATATGCCAACCCGGTCATTTAAAGGATCAGTTAACCAATCTATCAGCAACAATCAAATTACCACCTCCACATTAATTGCTACTGTAAAAAAAACAATAAAGAGCGATTTTAATTTCAGTCTGTCTGTGGGCCATAATCTCGAAAGTTCTTCATACAGAAGCACTACTTCAAGCGCTATTCGTTTTATTGATCCAAGCTTTCCGAGTATTAATAACACTGTTGCAGTCGATCGTTCTGTTTCAGAATATTTAAGTCGTAGAAGAATTGTAGGCTTATTTGGTGATTTTAATTTTAACTGGAAAGAAATTGTGTATGTAAATGCACGTGGAAGAAATGACTGGTCATCAACATTGCCAGTATCTGACAATTCTTTCTTTTATCCGGCAATCAGTGCGTCTGTAATTTTTACTGATTTATTGAAATTAAGCGGAATGAAAAAAGATGACCACGTATTTAGTTATGGTAAAATAAGAGCAGCTTATTCTGAGGTGGGTAAAGATGCACCACCGCATGTGCTTTCATCATCATTGCAAACAGTCACCAATACTTTTACCATCAATCCGCGAGGCTTTATAACCAACGCCAACAATGCTTTCGGTAATCCGGCTTTAATGCCTGAATTTACTAAAGCATTTGAGACAGGAGCTGATTTACGATTTTTTGACAATCGTTATGGGATCGATTTTACTTATTTTAGAAGCCAATCGGATAATCAAATTCTGGCTACCCGCACGCCACCATCTGCAGGAGCATTTCTTACTTATTTAAATGGGGGCTCCATAAGAAATGAAGGGATAGAAATAGTTTTAAATGCACGCCCTATTGTAAGGAGAAATTTCAGGTGGTCGATCGATGTAAATTTTGCGCATAACACATCTATTGTAAAAGACCTGCCTGGTCTTTTAGACAGGGTAGAATTATCAGATGCATGGACTAACAACAATGCTGCCGAGGCGGCTGCATTTCTCAATGGAAGTTTGTTTGGTATCAATGGCCAGTCGTGGAAACGCAATGCCGACGGTCAGTTATTATTGGATAATAAAGGCACTCCTCAATTAGCCGGATACAAAAACATTGGTGATAGAAATCCGGATTTTACTGCAGGTATCACCAACACTTTTAATTACAGAGATTTTATGTTCTCGTTTATGGTGGACATTCGGGAAGGCGGCAAAGTATTTAATGCCACTGAAGTATCATTAGTGCTTTCGGGTTTAAGTACCAAAACTACTGATCGTGGCACCAAAGTATTTGACGGCGTTATCGAATCTTCAGGGGCAAAAAACACCTTAGCCATTCCTTTGAACCAGGATTTTTACAGGTCTTTTTATGCCAACCAGGGTTATGACTTTGTAGAAGATGGGGGCTGGGTAAGGCTTAGGTATGTTACACTCTCTTACAATGTGCCATCCAGCATTTTAAGGAATTCAAAAATCAAAGGATTGTCTTTCACTGCTACGGGCAGAAACTTAATTCTATTAACAAAATATTCTGGTATAGATCCCGAGGTTTCCGGAAGTGGTGCCGGTGTAGGTGGTTCAGGTTCTTTTGGGTTTGATAACCTTGGAATTCCTGCTACCCGTGGTGTTGATTTGGGAGTTAAACTGACTTTTTAATTTCAATAAAATATTTTTTATGAGACATAGATATAAAATAATTTCTTTTTTAGTTGTTGGAATAATATTCCTCGCTACTTCCTGCAAAAAATACCTTGATGTGAACAAGGATCCCAACAATCCGTCGGTAGTTTCTGCTGCCAACAGATTGGTAGGTGCTATTACTACTTCTAATGGTGCCGCTATGTGGCGTGGCTCAAGAGAGGTAGTGGCTGTAACCCAGTATGGCGTTGCAAAGAATGTTCCGGGTTCTGCAGAAACCTGGAGATTTACGTCTAGTTATTTTCTTATGCAGAATGCCTATGTATGGTCCATGCCTAATTGTGTTGATTTAATTAATTTGGGTAAAGAGGAAGGCAGCCCTCATTTGGCAGGTGCCGGCGAAACCCTACTGGCCGCTAATTTTGGTTTGTTAACCGACCAACTCGGAAGTATAGTGGTTGATGATTATTATAATGGAAAAACGCAGTTGAACCTGGAGCCTAAAATGCAGGATCAACAGTCTGTGTACCAACATATTGATTCTCTACTTGATGATGCAATTACATCCTTTGCCAGCACTACCAATAAAACGAGTTTGAATTCAGCCGGTGGCGATATCATGTACCAGGGCGATGTAAGTAAATGGACTCGGTTTGCCTGGGCTTTAAAAGCGCGGTATCTAAATCATCTTTCAAAAAAGTCCACCCTCTATAATCCAACAAAAATTATCGAGGCATGTGGCAAAGCATTTAATGCAGATGGTATGGATGCTGAATTTGCACACCTTGCTGGTGGACTTCAAACCGACGAAAATCCATGGTTTAGTTGGGGTGGATTTGACAATGGTACCATCACCGATCCTAATAGTCCCAATTACAATCCCAGGTATTTTACCTGGAGCCAGTTTTTTGTAAATATGTTGACATCGTTTCCTGTAACTAATAATTTATATACGGATCCACGAATCTCAAAAATTATGAAACCGGCCCTATCTGATGGAAAGTTTAGAGGTTTGCAAGTGGGAGGTGGTTTAAAGGGTGGCCAGGGAGTTTTAGCAAACGGGCAGGTTGGTGATGCAACCAAGATAAATGGTAATGACTATAGCAGTTTTAGCAGAAGTGGTTTTTATACAAATCAAACTTCGCCCACTTCTTTTATCACCTATTCTGAAGTAAAATTAATAGAGGCTGAAGCTCGGCTACGGTCCAATGATATAACCGGAGCATTAGCGGCTTATGAAGAAGGAGTAAAGTCAAACATGCGTAAACTGGGTGTTTCAGCTACAGATATTAATAATTATTGGTCTGCTCAATTGGCCGATGGTTTGGTAGCCCATTTTGGAAATTTAAACCAGGGATTAAGTCATATTTTTCGGCAAAAACATATTTCCCTTTGCCTGAATCCTGAGTCGTGGGTAGATATGAGAAGAGCAGATTATAGCCAGGCAATTTATGGTCCTTCGTTAGTGCGCCCGATTAATATCAATACCGCCGTTTTTGATGTTAACAATCCTAATCAATGGATCAGGGCTATGTGTTATGAAGGAAATGAAGAGATAAGAAATCCTAAAGCTGTAGGAAATAATACTCCAAAATATCGTTTGCTCACACCACTTTGGTGGGATACTAATTAATTTCAAAAGGCAGTTTTAAAAGCAGGGACCAGATCGGGTTAATTCTTACTTTTAGAGCTGCCTTTTTTTAAAAATATATAATTTTGAAAAAGAATAAAGTTACAATTTTGTATGTCGGCCTGGTAACAATGGCCTGCTTTTTTAGTGGAGGTTTGTGTGCCCAATCTACTTTTCGTACTTTCTACAAACCTATAATTTTTGATTCTGTAAGAAACCGGCTTTCTTTGGAGTACTTACAGAAAAGGCATGGGTTAACGCAAGCCACACCTACCATTAAACCCATAATGGTGGTATTGCATTGGACAGCTATTCCCTCTTTAGAAAAAACGTTTGATGCCTTCAACAGTGCTACTCTTCCGGTAGCGCGCGAACAAATTGCATCGGCCAGTACTTTAAACGTTTCATCTCAATATTTAATAGACAGGGATGGAACTATTTTTCAATTATTGCCCGATACAATTTTTGCGCGGCATGTAATTGGTTTAAACTATTGTGCCATTGGAGTGGAAAACGTAGGAAGTGACGCAAATCCACTTACTGATGCGCAATTGAAGGCGAACGAAGACCTAATCAGGTATCTTACAACGAAGTATCCGATCGAATATGTAATTGGTCATTATGAATACACCCAATTTATTGGCACACCCTTGTGGCGTGAATCTGATCCAAAATATTTAACTAAAAAAACAGATCCGGGGGTTTTGTTTATGAAAAGAATCCGGGAGAATATTAAAGATTTAAACCTTAAAGGAGCACCTTTGAAATAATGGTTTTTGATCTTTGAATATTTTATTTTAAAGTCACTGTGCGCAATTTTATTCATCTTCAATCTTTAATCCCGAACCAAATACATCCGCCATCTTTTTTGATTGATAAATATTTCTATCGAATTTATTTCCTAATACTATTATAGTAACTGAGTCCTGGATCATTCTAATAAAGACTGTATTATTTCCATGCCACCATCCGTTGTGGTAAATTACTTTTTGACCATCAGGGAATATATTCATTCTCCATCCCAATCCATAATTGCGGATGCCTGGCTTCTCATTACTGTATGGAGTAAACGCTTTTTCCAAAGTCTCTTTTGAAAAGAGTTGGTTGGAATATAAAGCCTGGTCCCATTTCAACATATCGCGCGGTGTGCTGTA
>JBDSHT010000076.1:0-5688 GCA_039918315.1 Ginsengibacter sp.
AAATACTTCTTGCGTTTGACCATCCATTCTAATAAAACATAACTAATTAAAGTCATCAATAAGCAGATGAAAGTAATGCCTGTAGAAGAATCTGCATTTGCCAAAAGCCAAATAAGAAACCCGGTAAAAATTATGGCAATAACTGTTACAATGCCCAAGGCAAATGAAATAAAAAAATTAGGAGTGTAAAGTTTGCAGGAGTAAAATTCATTGATCTTGGCAAGGCTTTCCTTGCTTATTTCTGAAGACTCAAAAGCACTATTTGCTTCGGGGTTAACATAACAATTGTAAAGTTCGTCGTGAGAATATGCGGTCATTGGATTTTTATTTTCTTTTGTAATTTTTTAAAAATCGTGATAAGACCAATACCTGAAAAAATAAAATAAAGTAACATACCATAAATGCCTCCGGTAGAATCTATTGATAATAATCGAACTACCGCATAGCTTAATCCGATATAAAAATACAATAAGGTAACAACCAAAAAATAAGAAGAACCTTCACTGATGGCCATCTTATAAAAGACAAATGCAACCAATGCTAACGCTAAAAGGAGAAGTAAATAAATTCCATCATAAGTAAATAATATGGCCAGCAAAGAAATAAAAAACAGATGAATGCCAAAATTTCTATAGGTGAAGGAAAAGTGTGCTTTAATATTTTTAGTTTTACTCAGCATTGATAAGCCGATAAGAAATGCTCCTAATACAAGGCCTGTAAACATGATTCGTTCTTCATTAAAATCCTTTTGCCGAAGAATAGTAGTTGGCGTAATAGCCACGCCAGCCCAAGCGGCCAGGTTAGTGATCGCAAGACTCAACACACCGAGGTGATCAAAATAATACGCTACCAAAAACACTAAAACCATTGGGATAAAAAGAGCAAGTCCCCACCGGGTTCCAAATATGTTGTATTGAAATTGCGCATACCCAACCAATGTTAGGAGTAACAGGCATCCAACTAAAAGAATGTAATCAGGCCATATTGTTGCCGAATTTATTTTCGTGTGCTTGTAGCCGTTAGCCATTTTAAAACAGTAAATAAAACAGGCAACGGTTAAAACAGAAATGATGATAAGCAACACATCATGACCGATGGTATCAATGTTTTTGTAAATAAGAATACCGATAGAAGTAGTCAGTAATAAAATACCCAAATACAAAAGGGACCTAAGGTCCCAATGCACTGATAAAGGTTTTTCAACCTTACTATTTTCCAGCTCTGATTGTGTAATCAGTTCCTTTTGAAAAAGTTCATCTGCTAAAGCAGTTTTCAAAATTGGTAGTTTATTGTATGAATAGAATTACCCTTCCTATTTTTTCTATGTCGTTCATCTAAAAACCAGAATTCAAAACACCAATACAAACTAAAAAAACCTTTTAGATGTTACTCACCTTATTTCTCCATTTGCTCTATCACACTCTGCGTAACGCCAGTCATGGAAAATCCACCATCATGAAACAAATTTTGCATGGTCACATATTTAGTCAGATCACTAAAAAGTGCCACGACATAATTAGCACAATCTTCACTGGTAGCATTTCCCAGCGGGCTCATTTTTTCGGCGTAAGTAATGAAGCCCTCAAAACCTTTTACACCACTTCCTGCCGTAGTACGCGTTGGTGATTGCGACACTGTATTCACCCGAACTTTTTTCTTTAGGGCGTAATGATATCCAAAACTGCGTGCGATACTTTCCAATAAGGCTTTTGCATCAGCCATTTCGCTATAATCAGGAAACACGCGCTGGGCCGCTATATAAGTAAGTGCTACCACACTGCCCCATTCATTAATCGCATCTTGTTTCATTGCCTCAGCAAGCAGGCGGTGCAGACTTGTTGCTGAAATATCATTTGTCTTTTGATTGAATCCATAATCAATTTCTGTGTAGGATTTACCCTTTCTCATATTTACACTCATGCCAACGGAATGTAAAATAAAATCGAAGCTGCCACCAAAATGTTCTTTTGCTTTGGTGATCAAATTTTGCATGTCTTCGCTATTACTAACATCGCAAGGGATAATGGGAGCATTTATTTGCTCTGCCAATTTGTTGATCTCGCCCATACGCATAGCAACCGGCGCATTGGTAAGTACAATTTCTGCACCTTCTTCATGGCAGCGTATCGCAGTTTTCCAGGCAATGGATTTTTCATCCAACGCTCCAAAAATAATTCCCTTTTTTCCTTTGAGTAAATTGTAAGACATAGTTTTTATTTTTTGTAAATTATTTTATTCTTTTTATAATTTGAAAAATTTAATTCCTCATCATTTCTCTTGCGTTTTCAAATGCTGCGGCTGTAGGCCTTTTGCCGCTGAGCATCGTGGCTATCGCCGTGATCCTTTCATCCTCGTTTAGCACTTTAATGGAAGTAACTATTTTATCATTTTTGATTTCTTTATACACAAAAAAATGTGTTTGTGCTTTTGCTGCAATCTGTGGCTGATGCGTAATGGAAATCAATTGATGTTCTTTAGAAAGTTGTTTAATGATTACCGCCACCTGCTTCGCAGCTTCGCCACTTATTCCCGAATCTATTTCATCAAAAATCAATGTTGGCAACTGTACACTTTTTGCAACTAATGATTTTATAATCAGCATTACGCGGCTAAGTTCACCACCACTCGCCACTTTACGTATCGGCTCAAAACGTGCGGTTTTGTTGGCATTGAATAAAAACTCAACAGAATTTTTCCCAAATAAACCGGGTTCTTCCAACTCGTTTATTTCAATCTTTATTTGTGCATTCGGCATTCCCACCTGAATCAAAAGCTTATTAACTTTTTCGATAAATGGTTCCACTTCTTCTCTTCTTTTTTCAGATATTTTTCCGGCGATATCCAATACCTCAGAAAAATATTCTTCCATTTGCTTTTGCTTTTTTCCAATTGCATCAGCCAGGTTAGTAACCTTTTGCAGCTCCACTTCCAGTTGCTGTTTGATCTCTAATAATTGCAAGGTGGTATGCACATTATGTTTCTTTAAAAGATTATAGCCGATAGCCATACGCTCATTCAATTCGCTGATTTTTTCAGCATCATAAGCCACCTTATTATTAATGATATCTATCTCACCTGCTATGTCTTTCAATTCTAGTTCTACAGATTGTAACCTGCCATTCAACAATTCGATCTCGGGATAATATTTTAAAAGCGATTGTAGTTGATGATTGATTCCATTTATCTTTTGCAACAAAGGATCTTCGCTTTCCTCCAGTTGAAAATAAATTGCTGACAACACAGACTTTATATTTTCCGCATTGCTCATCATTTTAATTTCGGCATCAATTAGCTCTATTTCATTTTCTGAAAAATTAGCTTGCTCCAGTTCGTCAAAAAGAAATTTATGATAATCAAATTCTTTGTTGGCAGCCGCCTGCTCTTCAATTAATATTTCCAATTCTTTCTTTACTGCGCGATAACTTTTAAATACCAATTGATACTTCTCAATTAATTTCCCATTGCCTGCAAGGGCATCAATTACTTCTCTTTGAAAATCATTATTATTTAATTCAAGCGTATCAAACTGCTGATGCAAATCCACCAACAATGAAGACAGTTGCTTTAACTGACCCAGGGTAACCGGAGTATCGTTTATAAAAGCCCTTGATTTCCCATTCGCAGAAATTTCTCTACGAATCAATATTTCTTCATCGCTGTCCAAATCGTTTTTCTGTAAAAATGTTCTGGCATTTGTATTCGCTACCTTAAAATTGCCCTCGACAAAACATTTTTTTTCTTTATCCAGCAATACCGAAGTATCGGCCCTATCGCCTAAGATCAGGCTGAGCGCGCCCATAAGGATACTTTTTCCGGCCCCGGTCTCACCGGTAATAATATTTAAATGATTGGAAAAATTGATCTCCAGGGATTCGATTATCGCATAATTATGTATGTGTAACTGCTGAAGCATGATAGGGGGCAAATTACAATTTTCCTTGGTTTTAAAATTCGTTATTTGAAATAACTAAAAAAGAAATTATTGAATTTGTTTTCTAAACAAACATAAAAAAAGCGCTAATAAAAGCGCCTTTCTTAAAAATATTTATAAGTAAATTTATTTTACTTCTACTGCATCATTTAATTCATCATCCACCAAAATACGGCCACAGTTTTCACATACAATTATTTTCTTCCTCTGTTTGATTTCGCTTTGCTTCTGAGGAGGAATTGCATTGTAGCAACCACCACAAGAATCTCTTTCAACGGGCACTACAGCAAGTCCGTTACGATAATTATTGCGAATACGATCATAGCTCACTAACAACCTTTCGTCGATGCCAACACGTGCAGCATCTTCCAATTTCTTAAACTGCTTTTCTTCTTTTTCAGTTTCAGCAATTATCTTTTCAAGTTCGCCTTTTTTACCTTTTAGATTTGTGTCTTTAGTAGCTACTGCTTTCTTCGCCAGTTCCAATTGCTTTCCTTTTTCAGCAATGTCTTCAGTGGCATCTTTAATATGCTTTTCGGCTAGTTTAATTTCCAGGCTTTGCATTTCCATCTCTTTATTGATGGCCTCAAATTCCCGGTTATTTTTCACATTATCACTTTGCTTCTCGTACTTTTTAACCAACTCGCTAGAGTCTTTGATCAAAGTTTTTTTGTCTTCGATGAACTGCTGAATACCATTCATTTCCTCTTCGATCCGGTTTTGACGGGCATTTAATCCTGCAATTTCATCTTCAAGGTCACTCACCTCAATAGGAAGTTCACCTTTTAAAATTTTAATACCATCCAATTTGCTATCTACTTTTTGCAGTTTAACAAGAGATGCCAATTTTTCTTCTACAGAATAATCTTTAACCTGTGCCATAAATTGTGTACGATTTTTATTTTTTCAGATCTGACTTTTAACCTTGCCTAATAGTAATTGACAGGGTTCGTATTCATTTCTGTTTTTTGGACGGCAAAGTTAGGAAATTTTTGCTGTAAAAATTCAGTCAAAAGGTTCATTGTAAACTGCTCACTTTCATAGTGCCCTATATCAGCCAGCAGAATGGTATCTTCTGCATCAAAAAATTCATGATATTTTACGTCGGCTGTAATATAAACCTGCGCCCCGCTTGATTTTGCATAAGGCAGCAGGAAAAAGCCCGATCCTCCACATAAGGCGATTTTCTTTACTTTTTGCAGTATAAGTGGCGTATGTTTTATCACGGAAAGCCCAAATTCCTTTTTCAGTAAATCCAATAATTCAGTTTCAGACATTTCATTCTCCAACTCTCCCACCAGACCACTGCCACGACTATTAAGCACATTATCAAGAGAAGTAATGTAATAGGCTACTTCTTCATACGGATGGTGTTTTTTCAAACTACTTGCAATATTATTTTGTAAATAAGATGGAAAGATGACTTCAATCCTGGTTTCCTGTTCTACATGTTTTTGGCCAATTTCCCCCACAAAAGGTTTGCTTCCTTCGTTTGCCTTAAACATGCCTTCTCCTTGCACATTAAAACTGACCTCATCATAATTTCCAATAGCACCGGCGCCCGCACGGAAAAGAGCATTCCTCACTTCTTCTGCATTTTTGACCGGAACAAAAGTGACCAGTTTTTTCAACGTTCCTTCTTTGGGCTGAAGGACCTGACAGTTCTTAAGGTTCAATTTTTCGGCAATCATCCTGTTCACACCCTCTGCTATATTATCCAAATTAGTGTGAATGGCATAAATAGATATATCGTTTTT
>JBDSHT010000077.1:0-5668 GCA_039918315.1 Ginsengibacter sp.
CAATTAGTTGGAGGGAAAGAAATAAAAGGATTCGGAGCCATTACAGATGTAGATGTTTTAAAAAGAATAAAAATTGAGTTTCAAAAAAAGATACTACAATTAAATCTTAAATCCATTGGAATCAGCAATTACGGAACGATAACCAAACGAGGCAGGCCGGGATTAGAACTTTTTTTTAATGGAGAAAAAATGACACTTGCGCGCTGGCCAAATGTGGGATGGGATACTATTGCGGATGTACCGCAGAATGGAGAAGTGGTTTTTGCAGGTGACTCCAACCATATAAAGAATGGCTTGCCAATTGGCCGCCATTATGGACGAATAGGTTACAATGGTGATCGACCTGCTAATTGGTCTAATGCACAGAATATTTTTTTATATGGGTATTGGGTATGGGATTGGCATGATGAATTTTTGCAGGTTAAATCTATTGATACAATAAAAAAAGAAATTACAATTAAGCCGCCGCATTCAAGTTATGGTTATATTAAAGGTGCCCGCTATTATGCAGTAAATGTTTTGGAAGAATTGGACCAGCCGGGTGAGTGGTATTTGAACCGGGATGATGGATCATTATATTTTTGGCCACCTGCACCTATAGAATCAGGTAAAACTTTTGTGTCTCTTCTTGACAAACCCGTAATTGAAATAGAAGGAGCAAATAATGTACATATTGAAGGATTAGACATTGAATTTTCCAGGGGTAATGGAATAGTAATGAGAGGGGGTGAAAACAATCTAATTGCCGGATGTAATTTTAATAATCTTGGTGATATTGCTGTTCGTATTGAAGGTGGATTTAAAAACGGAATTTCAAGTTGCGATATATTTAATGTTGCTGCCGGAGGAATTATACTGAGTGGCGGAGATAGAAAAAGCCTGACTCCTGCCGGTAATTTTGCGGTTAACAATCATATCCATCATTTTGGACAATGGTTAAAAACGCATCAATCTGCAATTAGCTTAGGTGGTGTAGGAAATTATGTAGCGCATAACTTAATACATGATGGTCCTAACTCCGGAATACAACTTTCAGGTAATGAGCATATCCTGGAATATAATGAATTGCATCATCTTGGTCAGGAAACCGCTGATGTTGGTGCTTTCTATATGGGTAGAAACTGGACACAAAGAGGAAATGTTATCCGCTATAATTACTTCCATGATTTAAATGGGCCCGGTCAAAACTATGTCAACGGAGTATATCTCGATGACTTTTCCAGTGGCACCACGATACATGGAAATATTTTTGCTCGATCCTCAAAAGGAATTGAGATTGGTGGCGGTCGTGACAATATTGTTAGTAATAATCTTTTTGTGGAATGTAAACTTGGTATTTCTGTGGATGCGCGAGGAATTGGTTGGGCAAAATATTATTTTACTGGAAACGACAATACATTGTTTGAAGGAATGGACAGAGTAAATTATAAACAACCTCCTTATTCTGTTAAATACCCTATTCTTCTTTCGTTGTATAATGATGAACCTGCAATGCCCAAAAATAATAAGATCATAAATAATATTTCCTACAAAGGAAAATGGATTGACCTTTTGGATAGGCTTGATTTCAAAACAGTATTGTGTTCAAATAATATTGTGAGTGAACCGGATGGTAAATATAAGAATGAAAAAGACCATGTAGTGAATGGTAATCCTGGTATAATTAATAATAAAGATGGTAGTTTTAAACTAAGCGCTGATGCATTAAAATTTGGATTCAAGCCTTTACCTTTTAATAGGATGGGTTTAATGAAAGATGCTTATCGTAAAGAAGTTATTACTCCCAAATTTGAGGATTAGTAATTTTTTTAGAGTTTAATTTTTTCTAAAAAAGGAATGCAAATATTCTTTTATCATCCTTATAGAAATTTGTGTAAGGGTTAATATTTGAATGTCTCGGAAATGGAATGTTTACTATTGTTTGATGCTTTTCATTTTTTGTATTGAAATTTTCTGCAGCCTTTGCTACAGATATTAATCTTAAAAATCCGGGGAATTATAATGACATTCAGGCCTCTCTTCAGGATGTTGAAAACAATGCAAATAATGGCTACAGAATAATCTTACCACCGGGTGAATTTCTTTTTAAGAGTAGTGTTACCATTAAAAAATTCATTTCAATCAAAGGCTATGAGTTTGCCGCTGAGAGCATAAACCTGATTCATTACCGAAAGGGAGGAGCAGATAAATTTTTATCCATACCCGTTTATCGCAATTCAAATTGAAAGCTATCTTATTTATTGAATACCTACTGGATTTTTTTGAAAGAAAGATCTCCTCTTAAAAATTGATGCAAACTGACAGTTTTCTGAAATGTGAAAGCGGGAATGTAAAATAGAACAATCGATTGTTTACTATGATACAACACTTTGTATCACTATTTAAATTGTTTGAAATAAAAAATTGTTTAAATTACAACGGTTACGTACACGAATAATATTTTGCATTACTTACTATTAAATTAGGTTTTCGGTAGTATTTGAAAACTGATTCAATGTTTTTATTCTAGACAGAGTTGTACTGGATTTTTTGTTATAGGATTATTCCGATTTGTGGAAAGAGATTTACTTTATTTGTCGTTGCAATCAGTAGGTCAGGTTTTAAATTTATTTCATAAAATAATTCATAATGATACAAAAGAAAAATTGCAGGATTGGTTTATTTGTTTTTACTCTTTTAATTACAATGGTATTTCCTTTCAGGCAACTGATAGCGCAGTCTTCCAAGAAGAGTTTGAATAGTATTGAAAGTAAATTTTATAAAGAATCAAATATTCGGGTTGAATATATTTCACAGAATATTGCAAGGGTAAGTATCGTCCCTAAAGGTGAATCATTCAAAAATTCCGGGCTTAATCGCTATGGTTTTATAACTGAATCGAATGAAAGTAAATTGGATTTAAAAATTGTAGAGAATAAAAATGGTTTTACAACTCAGACACCGAATATGCAGGTGAAGGCCAATTATACAACTGGTGAAATTATTGTAACCGATAGAACAGGAAAAAGGATTTTATTAAATCAGAGTGCATCCGGATTTGAGAATGGACTAACGAAAGCTGTCTTTAATGCCGATAAAGAAGAAGACTGGATTGGTTTTGGGGATCAAACCCGCAAAAGACTTTATCAACGTGGATATATTGCCGATTGTAATATTAGAAATGCCCAGTCTTATATACCTGTCCCTTATTTTATGTCGACCAATGGAGTGGGAGTGTTAGTGAATACTACTTACCATATTGTTTTTGATATGTGTAAAACAGATAAAGACAAATTTTTCTGGCAGGATAAAAGTGGAACCATTGACTATTATGTAATAGTTGGTAATGGATTTAACGAACTGATTAATTTATACACTCAGTTAACCGGTAGGCCCAAACTGCCACCCCAGTGGGCTTTCGGCCTTTGGTATGTTTGCCGTACTCAGGCAAATGATTACGAAGCCATTGGTGATGCACTAAATTTTCGACGTGAAGAAATCCCTGCAGATGTAATTGGTCTTGAGCCTGGATGGATGGAGAAGGACTACGATTATTCAACAGAAAAAAAATGGAACCCCGAGCGCTTTCCTTTCCCGGAATGGGTTAATCGGGGACCTGCAAGTTTTGTAAAAGCTGTAAAAAGATTGGGCTTCAAGATGGAGTTATGGCTTTGCAATGAATACGATTTATCTTATGAAGAAGAAAGGAAAATTGGAACTGATCTTTCAAAATTAGAGAAGTTGAAAACTGAAGCTCAGGCAAATGAAAATAAAAATGCCGGGGATAAAAAATCAAATTCAGATGTACTAAAAACTGCTGGTAAAAATAACGATAATGTGCTTTTTGATGTAGATGAGAACTTAACCGGCGAAGTAACTACCGCTGATAATATTACAAAAAAAGGAGAGCCTTGGTTCCAACATTTAGGTAAATTCATGGATGATGGGATTAGCTTTTTTAAACAAGATGCATCCAGGCAGGTAAACATGCATCCAGGCAGGATATGGGGTAATGGAATGAGCGATGCAGAAATGCATAATTTGTATCCTTTGCTGTATGCACGTCAGATGTATGACGGGATAAAAGCAAAAACGAAACTTAGACCGGTAGTGTTTACACCTTGTGGCTGGACTGGGTTTCAGGGCTTTGGTGGAACATGGACTGGTGATACCGGAGGCGGGCTTACCACGCTGGGAGCACTAGCTAACACGGCTATTGTGGGTCACAGTTGGTCCACTGTGGACATGGAAGTGAGGAGTAAAGAAGGCATCCATTTCGGGTATCTCGCACCTTGGAGCCAGATCAATAGTTGGACCTATTTTAATATGCCCTGGGTACAAGGTACAGAACTGCTAAATATGCATAAGTTCTACTCTCAATTTAGATCTAAACTTATTCCCTACTTATATTCATGGGCAAAATATTCAACTGAAACAGGATGGCCTTTATTAAGGCCTTTAACCCTCGAATTTCCAAAGGATAAAAACTGCCGCGAAAATCTTCATCAGTATTTATTAGGTCCTGATTTAATGGTTGGTATTTTTAATAAAAACATCTACTTCCCCGAAGGGCAATGGAAAGATTATTGGACCGGAGAGGTAGTAAATGGTAACCAGGAAAAATCGGTTTCCTGGCCCGGTGACAGAGGAGGAGCTTTATACGTTCGGTCCGGAGCTATTATACCATTTGGACCTCTCATGCAATACCGTGGTGAGAAACCAATGGATGAAATTACACTCTATATTTTTCCTGATAAGAAAGAAACCATTTTGAATTTCTATGAAGATGACGGTTTAAGTTTTGAATATGAGCAAGGTAAATATTCAACCACCCGCATCGCTGCTAAAAATACGATGGATGGTTCCTTAATCCAAATAGAGGCGCCTAAAGGAAATTTTGAAGGAATGGTTACAAATAGAACCTGGAACATAACAATGCATGCCAATAACAAACCTGGACAGGTACTTTGTAATAATAAACCAGTATTAAAAGAAAATATTTCCTGGGATGAAAGTAGAAAAGAATTATCGGTAAGAGGGCTTGTTGCTCCTGCTGTTATTAGTACCAGACAATAACAAGGAACAATTGTTTTATAGTGATTTTGAAATTCTTCTGCAATCAAATTGAAATCCAAAAAAGAAAAAATAAATATAATAAAATGGATGCAACTTTAAAAAATCAGGAACGTCCTTTACCACCCCTTCAAAGTAGTGTGAGTGCGGGTCCATTGGCTTTCACGAGAGTGGCCTCGGTTGACGCCTTTCGTGGCTTTGTAATGTTACTGATGATGGCAGAAGTGATTCAATTTCATAAGGTAGCCAACGCCTTTCCTGACAGCACCTTTTGGGAATTGGTTAGTTTTCATGCCAACCATGTAAGTTGGTCTTTTGGAAGTTTGCACGATATCATTCAACCTGCATTTACCTTTTTAGTGGGTGTGGCTTTACCTTTTTCCATGGCAAGCCGGATTAAAAAAGGCGGCACAAAAAAATCAATTTTATTACACGCATTTAAACGCTCATTGATTTTAATTTTCCTCGGCGTTTTTCTTAGGTCCATTGATGCACCACAAACCTATTTTACATTTGAAGACACGCTGTCTCAAATTGGCTTAGGTTATACGTTCCTGGTAATACTTGGGTTTTATTCACAGAAGGTTCAGCTATGGGCACTCATCATTATTTTGGT
>JBDSHT010000078.1:0-6945 GCA_039918315.1 Ginsengibacter sp.
GTACCGGCTTTACCGGTAAGAAAAATATTTTCACTAGTTTCTGTGACAAAACGAAACGCCAAATCAAATACCTCGTTGCGTTCTATTAAATCTGAATGTCCCATTTTATTTTTTTGTAAGGGATTAAAATTAGCATTTTCTAATACTAAAGAAGCATACTAATTTATTGGATTGAAGATATTGAAGGATTCAATCTTTATCATAAGAGTTAGCGAAACAAAAAAGCCACGGGAATAAAAAATTTGCAAACCCGTGGCCGCCAAATTTAGGCTGAAGGTTTACTTCCTACCAGCAAAAATTCATTCACATGAACTTCGGTAAAATATTTTTTATTTCCCTCCTTATCAAGGTAATTGCCACTTACCAGTTTACCATCAATCACAACTTCGGTTCCTTTGTTAAGATATTTCTCAACGTTCTCGGCTACTTTACCCCAGGCCACGAGGTTGTGCCATTGTGTATCGGTAATTTTTTCGCCCTTTTCATTGCGATAAATTTCATTGGTGGCTACTGAAAAACGGGCTAATGTTTTGCCACTTTCTGTTTTACGGATTTCAGGAGCATTGCCGAGATTTCCGATCAATTGAACTTTGTTTTTTAATGTGTTCATGACTTTTGTTTTGCGCTCAGGATTTTTATTTGTGAGCTAATTAAAAATAATTTTTGTTGAAAACCATTTGGTTCATTTCAACAACACAAAGATGTGGTCATGAAAATGCGAAAGTCGTATAGTAAGCGTTTATAGTCTTATATAACCGTTTGTAAACGGTTGTAAACGTAAAATAATATGTAAATTACTTCTCAATTCAATTGTAACTGATATGACAAATGAGTCAACTACACGGCTTTGTCTTAGTTGTGAAAAAGTACTGAGAGGGAGAACTGATAAAAAATTTTGCGATGATAACTGTCGCAACAATTACAATAATCTTTTAAAATCGAACACGACCAATCTGGTAAGGAACATAAATAATTATTTAGGAAAGAACCGAAGAATACTAGAAAGTTTGTTTGTGAATGGAGAAGAAATGGCCAAAACCACCCGCGCGAAATTGCTACAAAAAGGATTTCAGTTTCAATTTATAACACATACTTACACTAACAAAAAAGGGAATGTATATTTCTTTTGTTACGATGTAGGCTATCTTCCGTTAGAAAACGATTGGTATCTTATTGTAAAAAGAAAGGAAGAATAATATTTTTGGTTTATGGACTTTCTAATGAATAATACCAATTCCGAAATAAATCCGACCGATGTTTGAAAAATAAAAATTCATACATCACAACATCCAAAAGGCACAAAAAAACCGGCCATATCGAAGCCGGTTCAAGAAATATTTTGATTATTGATTAGACCAATTTTTCCACCTGCATATAACTCAATTCTACAGGAGTAGCACGACCAAATATCTTTACCTGAACTTTTAATTTTTTCTTTTCGTCAGTAACTTCTTCAATAACTCCGTTGAAATCATTAAACGGACCATCGATAATTTTAATGGTTTCACCTACGATAAATGGCTCACTCATTTTCATTCCACCAGCATCTGCCATTTCATCTACCTTACCCAACATCTTGTTTACTTCAGACTTACGCAAACTGATAATATTTCCTTTTGATCCTTTACCATCAGTAAGGAAGTGCATTACATTCGTAATGTTGCTCAGGTGCTGAATCATTTCGTCAGAAAGTTTATTTTCTAAAACTTCTATCATTATGTAACCCGGATAAAAGTTCCGCTCTCTCATCACCTTTTTACCATTAAGTACTTTAAATACTTTTTCAACCGGCAAAAAAATCTGCAAAATATATTTATCCCATCCGTGCCTAACAATATCTTTGTCCAGGTATTCTTTTACCTTACGTTCCTTACCACTAACTACTCTCAATACATACCATTTGGTATCCTTTTCCTGAACAGCAGAAATAGAATCGTTCCCCGGTTCTGGCTGCACGTCTTCTATATTTTCGTTTTCTGTCATGATTAAATAAATAAAGAATAAATAAATTTCAAAACTCCGTTAGCAACAAAATCCATAACACCCACTATTGCAGTAATTATTATGGTGGCAACAAGAACAATCATAGTAGATTGTTGCAGTTGTTCCCAGGTTGGCCAGGTCACTTTGTGCAACATCTCTCTGTAAGAATCCCTGATATATAAACCTATTTTATTCATAAAACATAATTTGAAAATTTAAAATCTGACTATATCAGACCTTTCGTTGCACGGGCACAAGGATTCGAACCCTGATCAAAGGTTTTGGAGACCTCTATTCTACCATTGAACTATGCCCGTATGAAAGCTAAGAGCTATTAGCGGTTAGCCAATAGCTCTTAGCACTATTTTAAAGGTAGCCAATTTAACTGTTAGCCTGCCTCAGCCAACGGCTAATAGCTAAACGCTAAAAGCTATCTCTTCTTATTTTAATATTTCAGTTACCTGACCTGCTCCAACTGTTCTTCCACCTTCACGAATCGCAAACTTCAATCCTTTTTCCATTGCGATTGGTTGAATCAATTTCACTGTAAGAGATGTGTTATCACCAGGCATAACCATTTCAGTTCCTTCCGGTAATGTAACTTCTCCTGTAACGTCTGTGGTTCTGAAGTAGAACTGAGGACGATAGTTTTTAAAGAATGGAGTATGACGTCCACCTTCTTCTTTGCTCAATACGTAAACTTCACCTTTGAAATCAGTATGAGGAGTGATAGATCCTGGTTTGCAAAGAACCATACCGCGACGGATTTGAGTTTTCTCAATACCACGTAATAAAAGTCCTGCATTATCTCCAGCTTCACCTTCATCCAATAATTTCTTAAACATCTCAACACCAGTAACTGTTGAAGTCAAAGCTTTTTCCATCAATCCTACAATCTCGATTCCTTCACCAACTTTAATTCGACCTCTCTCAATACGACCAGTAGCAACAGTACCACGACCGGTAATTGAGAATACATCTTCTACAGACATAAGGAATGGTTGATCAACCGGACGGGGAGGTAATGGAATGAAAGAATCTACTGCATCCATTAATTCGTCGATTTTAGCAACCCATTTTTCTTCACCAGCTAAAGCACCTGTTGCAGAACCCTGGATGATGGGTGTATTATCACCATCAAAACCATTTTTTGTAAGCAGTTCACGTATTTCCATTTCTACTAATTCCAATAACTCAGGATCATCTACAAGATCTACCTTGTTCATAAAAACGACCATGCTAGGAACGCCAACCTGACGGGCAAGCAAGATATGCTCTCTTGTTTGAGGCATAGGACCATCGGTAGCAGCTACCACCAATATGGCACCATCCATTTGCGCAGCACCGGTAATCATATTCTTAACATAATCCGCGTGCCCCGGGCAATCTACGTGAGCGTAATGTCGGGCTAAAGTTGCATATTCTACGTGCGCAGTATTAATAGTAATACCCCTTTCCTTTTCTTCAGGAGCTCCATCAATATCATCATAATTTCTTTTCTCCGCCAAACCTTTTTTAGACAAAATATCGGTTATAGCGGCTGTCAGGGTAGTTTTACCATGATCCACGTGGCCGATAGTGCCAATGTTTACGTGGGGTTTATCCCTTTTAAAATTCTCTTTTGCCATTTTATTTGTTTTTAAATTGTATGTTAAAAATTTTATTTATGAGCGGAAGACGAGCCTCGAACTCGCGACCTATAGCTTGGAAGGCTATCGCTCTACCAATTGAGCTACTTCCGCTTTTGTTACATTTTTTAATTCTTTCTTTGAGTATTCTTTCAAATTTCCCAGGTAAATAAGAGCTGTTGATCCCGAATGCTTTCGGGACGACCTCTCAGTTTAATTGAGCTGTTGATGAGAATTGAACTCACGACCTCTTCCTTACCAAGGAAGTGCTCTACCCCTGAGCTACAACAGCTTGAAAGAAGTCAAATATACTATTTCAAAAAACTTACTTCTAAAGGGATGAGAATTGATCTTCCGACCTTCCCGATTACTATCGGGATGCTCTACCTCTGCACTATCCCGAACAATTCGGGAAAAGAAGTCAAATATACTATTTCAAAAAACTGTGGGCAGAGTAGGTTTCGAACCTACGTACTCGTGAGAGAACAGATTTACAGTCTGTCGCCTTTAACCACTCGGCCATCTGCCCAATTTTCAAATTCAAAATCTAGATTTTTATTTTGATCCCATTTATTTAAATCCTGAATCTAATATTCTAAATTTTCAGAGCCAGTGGAGGGATTCGAACCCCCGACCAGCTGATTACAAATCAGCTGCTCTGGCCAACTGAGCTACACTGGCAATGCTCTTATTCAGCCATAAAATGAACTTTTCCCTAAAAAACCTTAAAGGTTATTTTTTGGGAAGGCAAAGGTAATGGAAAATGTTTAATGGAAAAATTTTGAAAAGAAAATTTTTAAAGCATTCAACCTGTTCATTTTTGAAGCCCTTTCAAGACTTAATTTTTAAGGCCTAATATGCTTTTGTTTTATAAAAAATCCCCGCCAAAGCAGGGATTTTTTTGAACTTAATAAACTCTTTATTATGAAATACTATGCTATCATTTTTTCCTTTTTCTTTTTCATCTGGGTGACTAAAGACTCAAAGGCTCCATCAAAACTTTCCTCAAACGACTTAGAAGAATGTTTTACGAAAAAATGGTGCTTAGGAACATGAACCTGGATTTCTGCGATTTTATCCTTGATCCGATGTACTACATTATCAAGTTTCAAATAGACTTCTACTTTAGTTATTCGTTCATGAAACTGATCAAGTTTTGCTAATTTCTTTTCAACATAAGATACCAATTTTGAATCTGCAGCAAAACGCTGTGTTTGAATGTTTACGTTCATTGTCGTCGCAATTTTGGGTGATTAAATATAATTGAGGTAAAATTATAGTTCCATACGCAAGCAAATTTTGAGGTTTCTCTCCGGTAGATTTTTGCCTCATGAAGATATATTCTACAACGCACCAGCCTAAATAAAATTGTAAGATAAAGTTAAGCCATTTTACGATTTTGGATGAGCTTGTTTATGAACCTCCTTCAACTTTTCAATAGAGTTGTGCGTGTAAATTTGTGTAGCAGCCAGGCTGGTATGCCCCAACAAATCTTTAATGGCATTTATTTGCGCTCCATGATTCGTTAAATGGGTAGCAAAGCTGTGACGCATTACGTGCGGGCTCTTTCTCTCAATGGTTGAAACATCACTAAGCCCCTTTCTAACTGCATTGTACACATACTTAGGATATAACGGTTTCCCTTTTTCATTTACCAAAAGAAAAACATTGGAAGCCTCGCTAAAGAGTTTTCTTTTCTCTGAAATATAATTATCAATGTAACTTAATAGTTCATTGCCGACTGGCAACAATCTCTCCTTATTTCCTTTTCCCAGAACTTTTATAACTGAAGAACTTTTATCAATATGGTTTTCCTGAAGGCCGATCAATTCACTGAGCCTGATACCAGTTTGGTACAACAAAGCAAAAATTAAAAAATGCAATTTCCCTTCCCATGTTTCAGGAAACTTACCTTCTTCAAATAATTTCCTGATATCCTTTTCTTCAATAAAAACCGGTAGTCTTTTACTTATTTTTAGAGAGGAAATTGCTGCAAATGGATTTACAGCCACCTCTTCTTTTTTCAATTGATACTTAAAGAATGAACGAAGAGATGAGATTTTTCGATTGATGGTTCGGCTTGACTCTTTTTTCGACTTCAAGGAAGCAAGCCAACTTCGGGCAATAGGCGCAGATATTTCATCAAGGCGGTTTGTTTGATATTCTATAAAAAGAAAATCAAAAAAGGAAGTAAGATCGGTTCGGTAAGAAATGATTGTATGATGTGAATACCTTTTTTGAAAAGTCAGGTAATTTAGAAAATTCTGTATGGGATATGGTTCGGGTTGATGCATAAAAAATGGTAGCCGTAAAGTTAGTTAAACAATATAATTAATGCAGGAAGTTCAGTTACATTTGATTTTCTGGTAAACCCCAAATGAAAAAGTTTACATTTAAAACCAAGTTGACTAATTATTTTTATGAATCAAAAGCATTTGTTTTTTTTCTTAACCGGATATTTAGTTATATTTTTTTTTCTTTTTCATGGGTATCGGTTCTTTATAGATCCTGATGCAACCGGTTATTTAAGCGTATCCGAAAAACTGGCAAACGGCAATTATTTTAATTCAATCAATGGAATATGGAGTCCATTTGGATCGTGGATACTAGCCCCTTTTTTAAAACTGGGTTTCAACGGGATAATTACATCAAAATTTCTGAACGGATTGTATGGCGCTATAAGTTTATATCTCTATTATTCATTAATTAAAAAATGGAAAATTAATTTTTTTGTTGAAATGGCAATGATGATCGGTGCCGTTTTATTGATGATCCATTTTGTATATGCCCGATTGTTTGGCGATTTATTGCAGTTGATGTTCTTATTAATTTATCTAAACATAATTTGTTCAAAAAGTTTCGGGAAAAATTATAAAACGATAATAGTAGCAGCTTTAATAGGAGGCATAGGATTTTATGCAAAAGCTTATACCTTCTATTTCACGTTGATTCACTTACCATTTGTAATTATTTTTTTAGAGAAAAAAAGTACGCAGAGATATTTCACTTTACAAAGCTTTAAGAAAGTAACATTAGCCATCTCTGTATTAATGTTTACCGCACTTTTTTGGATTGCAGCCCTTAATATTAAATATGGCCATTTCATTTTGGGTCAAAAGAATGTTACAGGAACACTTACCCAAGTGTATAATCCTAATAAAATATTAGTGTATCCTCCTGAAGCAGGCAACTATGCTCTCTTCGACGATATCACTAATTTAACCACGCAGGATATCACTCCATTTACCAACTGGAAACTTTTTGTGATCCAACTAAAAATTAGTGCTTATAATTTAATTAGTCTTTTTGGCACCTTTAATGAATTTTCATTTGC
>JBDSHT010000079.1:0-5690 GCA_039918315.1 Ginsengibacter sp.
AAACGGTTAAATTCTGCAATCAGCACAATTCCATTCAATACGGCAATACCAAACAACGCGATGAAACCCACGCCGGCGCTGATGCTGAAAGGCATACCACGCAAAGCCAAAAAGAAAATACCACCAATAGCGGAAAGTGGTATGGCCGAATAAATGAGAAGACCCTGCTTCACAGAATTGAATGCGAAATAGAGTAAAATAAATATGAGGAACAGTGCAATAGGAACGGCTATCATTAAACGTTGCGTAGCAGCATTTAAATTTTCAAATGCACCGCCATAAGTCGTATAGTATCCTGGCGAGAAATTCATTTGAGTATTTACCTTCTCTTGCAATTCATGCACAATACTTTGTACATCTCGTCCACGGACATTGAATCCTATTACAATTCGTCGTTTAGCATCTTCTCGTTGTATCTGGTTAGGGCCATCTTTTATGGAAACATTTGCAACCTGTGATAATGGAATCTGTAAGCCTCCCGGTAACGGTATCAACAAATTTTGAACATCTTTTAAATCTTTCCTTTTATCGCCTGCCAAGCGAATAACCAAATCAAAATGCCTTTCCCCTTCATACACCAGGCCGGCAGTTTGTCCTGCAAATGCAGTGTTGACGACGCGATTGATATCGGCAATATCCAGATGATACCTTGCAATTTCGCTTCTGTTATAATCAATAATGATTTGCGGCAAACCAGTAACCGGTTCAATATATAAATCCTGCGCACCATTAACTGTGTTGACTATCGATCCTAATTTTGCTGCATAAGATGCTAAAGAATCAAGGTCTTCTCCAAATACTTTCACCACCACGTCCTGTCTTGCACCGGTCATCAATTCATTAAAACGCATTTGCACCGGATATTGAAAACCCGCTGTGATGCCGGGAATATCTTGCAAAGCCTTCCCCATCTTCTCCGCCAATTCATCAAATGTTTTTGCAGAAGTCCAGTCTTTTTTCTCTTTTAAAATCACCATCATATCACTGGCCTCCATTGGCATAGGATCAGTAGGTACTTCCCCGCTTCCAATTTTGGTTACGACTTTTTCTACCTCTGGAAATTGCGTTTTTAAAATATGAGCAGCTTTGGTAGTGTATTCAATTGTAGTGTTTAAATTACTTCCTGCAAGTACCCTCGTATCGACTGCAAAATCACCTTCTTCCAAAGCCGGAATGAATTCGCCACCCAATGTAGTTAATGTGAAAATTGCTAGCGCAAATAATATAATCGTTGTGCTTAAAACTAATTTAGGAAACCTCAAAACCTTCCCTAAAACTGATTGATAGGACCGAGACAATTTATCCATCACTCTATCTGAAAGATTGGATTTATGTTTTATTCTCTTACTTAAAACTAAAGTACTCATCATTGGGATGTAGGTAACTGATAAAAGAAATGCACCCAATAAAGCGAACGCAACTGTTTGTGCCATCGGCTTAAACATTTTTCCTTCAATACCTTCCAAAGTCAGGATGGGTAAGTAAACTACCAGGATAATTATTTGCCCAAATACGGCACTGTTCATCATTTTGCCGGCACTCTTTTGCACCTCTTCATCCATCTGGTTTTGTTGCAACCTGTTTACAACGTCAAACTTTTTACTGTGTGAAAGTTGGTGCATTACGGCTTCAACGATAATAACGGCACCATCCACTATCAATCCGAAATCCAATGCGCCCAGACTCATTAAATTGCCACTAACACCAAAAGTATTCATCATGATAACCGCAAAAAGCATAGCGAGTGGAATTACAGAAGCGACCAACAAACCTGCCCGAAAATTCCCGAGAAATAATACCAGCACAAACACCACGATTAAGGCACCCTCCAGTAAATTTTTTTCCACTGTACTTATTGCATGGCTCACCATTTTTGTGCGGTCAATGAAGGGTTCTATCACCACACCTTCCGGTAATGTTTTCCGGATTTGCTCAATGCGTTCTTTTACATTTTTAATTACCTCATTACTGTTAGCACCTTTCAACATCATCACTATCGCCCCTGCAACTTCACCTTCATCATTATAAGTCATCGCACCATAGCGAACAGCATTTCCAATTTTCACATCAGCTACATCCCTTATGAACAGTGGAGTTTCGCTGTTTTCTTTTTTTATGGTAACGTTTTTAATATCATCAATACTTCCTATTAATCCTTCGCTGCGGATGTACAATACAGTTGGCCCTTTTTCAATGTAGGCCCCTCCTGTATTTTGATTATTCTTTTCCAAAGCATCAAAAACATCATTGATGGTAATTCCATACGATTGCAATTTACTGGCATCAACTTCAATGGAGTATTGTTTGAGTTTACCTCCAAAACTGCTCACTTCTGCCACGCCTTTTACTCCAAGCAATTGTCGCCTTACAATCCAATCCTGGATGGTTCTTAATTCAGTAGCATCATACTTATGCTCATATCCTTTTTTGGGACGAATCACGTATTGATAAATTTCACCAAGCCCTGTAGTGACAGGGGCCAATTCCGGATTTCCGATTCCTTTAGGAATTTGAGCCTGAACCTGCTGAAGCCTTTCTGCTACTTGCTGTCGTGCCCAGTAAACATCTGTGTTATCGTCAAACACAATCGTTACTAGCGATAATCCAAACCTAGAAAAACTTCTTATTTGTTTGGTACCCGGGATGTTACTATTGGCCTGTTCGATTGGGAAAGTAACCAGCCTTTCAATATCGGTTGCGCCAAATGATGGCGCAATAGTAATTATCTGTACCTGGTTATCGGTAATGTCTGGAACCGCATCGATAGGCAGTTTGGTAAACTGGTAACTTCCGTATCCAATTAAACCAAAAATTAATAACCCTATGATGAGTTTATTTTTTATGGAAAACTCTATTATCTTATTCAGCATAATTTTCTCTAATCATTTTTACAATGAAAAATATATTTCGATTTCAACCAAAGATTTATTGATTGAAAAAAGACTAGTTATGTATGATCAAGAAAGCCTCGGCGGTTGCCAGATATTGGAGAGAAACGAAGATTGTAAAATATGTTCCCTCATGCGGAAATGCTTTTTTTCCAGGAGAGGAACGGTCCTCGCTATAGAAATTTTTTGAGAAGGTGGATAGATAGTTAACACATTCGCCACACAAGTATCATGGCTTTTAAAAGGCAATTTCATATCCTTATCATAGTCCGCGTCAGGTACATTGCCCATTGCGTAATGCATGTATAAAAACTGGTAAAGGGAAATGCTTTTATTTTCATCTCTATGCTCAATAAAGTGTTCTACCAAAAAAGGCACCTTCAAAAGTTGGTGTAACTCTGTTGTAGAAAACAGGTAAATGAAAATAAATGATATGGCGAAAACTTTTTTCAATACTTCAAAAATAGCTTTAAATATCCGTCCAAATAATGATTTTAGTCATTATATTTATTAAGCGGCATTTAATAATAACTTGAAATTGCTCAACATCACATCCCCCAAACAGCATGAATCCGATCACAACCATTGATGAAGTTATCAGCGAACTGGATTCCATTATTGAATGGAGTCTTGCCAATAAAAGCCGGATTGGATTCTTCGCGACCTTGTATAAACGCATGACCGTTGCTGTGAAGGACGGCATCGTAAATAACAGATTCCAGGATGGGAAGAGAATGGAACAACTTGATATCATTTTTGCCAAAAGATATTTTACAGCTTGGGATGCTTACATAAATAAAAAGCCATGTACAAATGCATGGTGCAATACCTTTGACGCATGTCAGCAAACCGATCTGATCGTGCTGCAACATCTTATAATCGGAATCAATACGCACATCAATTTAGATCTTTGTATTGCTGCCGCAGAGTGCTGTCCGGGTGATCAAATTTATAGTCTTCAATCTGATTTCGAAATGATCAACAAGGTAATAGAGGAACAAGCACAGTTGGTTCAAAATACGTTAAGCAATATTTGGTTTCCGCTAAAATTAATTACAAGCATTAGTAACAACCAGGAAAAAGCCGTCCTGAATTTTAGTATCACCACTGCACGACAATGTTCATGGGCCAATGCAATCCTGTTAGCCAATGCGCCTTCTTCTTTGCAAAACGAGCATGTTTCCCAAATTGACAATATGGTAGTAGAACTTGGTAAAAAAATTATCAACCCCGGAAGCTTGGCTATGTTTCTTTTACGCACTGTAAGAAGAATGGAAAATCCTGGCGTGAATGCTTTAATTGGATTACTCAAAAAATAAATCCTCGAATTATTTTTTGTTTTGTTTAAAAAATAAATTGATGATTAAGCAAAAAAAAACTGCCCCTTTTTTAAGAGGCAGTTACATAAAAATCATTTTAATTAATAGCCGAATAACTCTTCAAGACTTAATGTTTTCACTTCACCGATCTTTTTCAAATCTTCCATTTTCATTTTATCTTTTGAGGCTACAATAGCGTACGTATAAGGCTTGTGAGACAAATACTTATCATGAAATTCTTTCACCTGGTTAAAAGTCACTTTGTCCACATTTTCGTAAATCTGCTTACGAATGTCTTCCTTCAAACCTTTATCCTGGGCCTGTAAATAATTAAAAATAATTCCATCCTGAACAATGCGTTCTGTTTGAATATCTTTTTTGATACCATCTTTTGCAAACTCAAAATTGGATTTGATCTCAGGCAAATCGTTCAACAACTCATTCATTGCAGCAACTGCATCATTGAATTTATCGGCCTGACTTCCTACGTATGCAATGGTGAAAAAAGGATCTTCTTTTTTTGATGGCGTAACATACTGTGCAAAAGTTGAATAAGCCAATGCCTTGGATTCCCTGATTGTTTGGAACACGATAGCTCCCATTCCTCCACCAAAATAATTGTTGAAAACATCCGCCATCATTTCATCCTGTGGATTGTATTTTTCATCATTTCTGATCCAGCGGGTTTCTGCCTGCACCATATCGTAGTCTGAAAAAAGCACTTGATTTTTTGTTTGTTTTGCCCAGGTAAAAACTTTCTTTTGAGGAAGTATTTTAAAAGATACCGGCATCTTGTGCATCTTTTGTAAAGAGGCTGAAAGCGAAGCTGCTGGCTGCGGGCCATAATATAATATCTTATGAGAATAATTGTTTAGTCCATGTAGCAGGGAAACCAATTCGCCTGATGAAAGTGCATTTAATTCATCATCACTTAAAACATAATTCATTGGATTGCTGGCTCCGTATCTCGCATACATCGTAAGCCCATTCATGATCATTCCTTTGTTCAATTTGGCGTCAGTACGCGCTTTTATGTTTCTCGCTTTTAAAAGCGAAAGAGCTTCTTCATCAGCTTTACAATTTTTCAAAAGGTCTTCAAATAGAACAGTTGCTTTATTAAAATTTTCCTGCAGGCCTTCAATGGTAACAGTGGTGTAATCACCGCTTGCTGACACGCTGAAGCTACATGCTATTTTATAAAAATCTTTAGTGATTTGCTCTGCACTCTTTTGAGGTGTACCAAGAAAAGAAAGATATTGCGCAGCCATACCTAATTTCCTTTCATTGAATGTACCCATGTCAAAACGATAGCGCATTCTGAAAATACTGTTGTCCTTATTTTGTACATACAACATTTCTGCAGGTCCTACTTTCAATTTTTGCAGATCTTTATTGTAGTCGATCCATACAGGTTTTACCGGGATCGATGGCATCTCATTTACAGCAGTAACAAAAGCAGATTGCTTGTTGGTATTGGTTTCTA
>JBDSHT010000080.1:0-5598 GCA_039918315.1 Ginsengibacter sp.
CCCAATCTGCTCAATTCATTTAGTCGCTTCCATGACTGTTCAAACAAAATATCTTCAGAGGTATCATTTAGTTTGTTGGCTGAATTTAAAATACCTCCTCCTTTCTCTGCAATTTCCGCATAGGTAAGACCATTGATCTTATCAATAAATTCTCCTTCCCTACTGCCAGCAAATACAAGATGGCTATGGCTATCGCACCAAGATGGAAGAACAATTGTATCGGGTACAACATCCGATTTCTTTCCCGAAAAATTTTCCATGCTTCCAAACTCTGCGATTGTATCATCTTCAATAATTAAATAAGCATCATTTATGGCGGGTAAAATTGCCAGGTCTTTACCTCGGATAAAAGAGCGGGGACCATGAGTTCCTGCTAATAATTTGATATGGGTAAATATTTGAGTGGGCATAGAGGCTAAATTATGAAAAAAGCGGGTGCCAAGGTTGGCTTAACTTTGATTTATTATTTTCAATCAGGGTCCGCTAACCATCAGGTTTATTTTTACCGAACCTGGATAGTCCTGGATTTCTATTTTTAAAATGCTTTATCATGCACACCAATTCTCTTATTCACGAAACCTCCCCATACCTTTTACAACACTCAAGAAATCCGGTAAACTGGTTTGCATGGAATGATGAAACTCTTAAGAAAGCCAAAGCAGAAGACAAGATGATATTGATAAGCATTGGTTATGCAGCTTGCCATTGGTGTCATGTTATGGAAAGAGAAAGTTTTGAAAATCAGGATGTGGCAAAGGTGATGAATGAACATTTTATTTGTATCAAAGTGGATCGTGAAGAAAGGCCCGATGTTGACCAGGTTTATATGGATGCGGCTTACCTGATTAATGGAAATGGTGGCTGGCCTCTGAATGCATTGGCGTTGCCGGATGGTAAACCTTTTTTTGCAGGCACTTATTACCCAAAGGGAAATTGGATAAAGCTGTTGGAGTATTTTGCTGATATCTATAAAAATGAAAAAGGCAAATTACAGGAACAGGCAGATCATCTTTCAAAAGGCATAGTGGCCATGGAAGAATTCCCTGTGGCTGAGTCGCAGTCATCATTACAGGAAGAAAATCTTCAAAGTATGGTTGAACAATTAGAATCCCGAATTGATAAAATTCATGGTGGCACTTTGGGCAGTATGAAATTTCCTATGCCTTCCGTTTGGGAATTTTTGTTGCAGTACAATCAGCACTATCAAAACAATATCGCCTTCGATGGTGTTGAAACAACATTGACAAACATGGCTATCAGTGGCATCTATGACCAGGTAGGCGGTGGGTTTTCACGGTACGCAACGGATGCACATTGGCATGTACCTCATTTTGAAAAAATGCTTTATGATAATGGACAGTTGGTCAGCCTTTACAGTCATGCTTACCAGAAAACCCAAAACCAATTGTACCAAAGGATTGTTTTCGAAACAATTGAATTTGTTAAGCGAGAACTACTTTCAGCAGAGCGTGGATTTTATTCCTCATTGGATGCGGACAGCGAAGGTGAAGAAGGAAAATTTTATGTCTGGACTAAACAGGAGATTGAGGATGTTTTGAAAGACGATGCGGAATTTTATTTTGAACGATATGGTATTAGCTCCGCAGGGAATTGGGAACATCAAAAAAATATTCCGGACATTAATTTTGGGGAAGCGGATGTGGCTAAAAAATTTGAAATGAGTGAGGAGGATTTAGAGAAAAAATGTGCGCACTTAAATTCTCTTTTGTTAGAAGCGAGGGAAAAACGCGTTCGCCCTGCTACCGATGATAAAATTCTCACCTCTTGGAATTCATTAATGACAATTGGTTTCATTGATGCCTACAGGGCTTTTGCCGAAACTTCGTTTTTAAATGTTGCACGCGAAAACATTGATTTCTTACTTAGTTCTGTTTTAAATCCAGACCATTCTCTTTTTAGAAATTATAAAAATGGAAGAGCGAGTATTCCTGCGTTCCTCGATGATTATGCGTTTTTAATTACCGCACTAATTGAATTTTACCAGGTAAGTTTTGAAGAAAGTTATTTAAAAACTGCGCAAAAATTAATGCAATATTGTATTGAAAACTTCTACGATTTTGAGAAAGATATCTTTTACTACACCGATAAGAACCATAACAAACTGATCGTCCGAAAAACAGAAATCACTGATAATGTTATACCTTCTTCAAATAGCGAAATGGCAAAAAACTTATTTAAAATCGGGATGTATTTTGACGATGCAGAATACCAAAACCTGTCTTTAAAAATGATTAGAAACCAATGGCCTTCAATAATAAAAAATGCGGGTTATTACAGCAACTGGGCTATAGCTGCATTGTATCACATACAACCAACTTTTGAAATTGCCGTTGTGGGAAAAGATTGGAAAGACAAATTAGGGGAACTGCAGAAAGAATACCTTCCGAATGCATTATTTGCAGGTGGTGCAGACGAAGGATCAATACCTCTTTTGGAGAATAAACTGGTAAAAAATAAAACAAATATTTACGTCTGCAAAAATAAAAATTGCCAACTTCCGGTAGAAGAAACAAATCTTGCAATTGAACAGATTCGTCAAAATAAAATCAAATAAATCTGCATCTATTTTAAACCCGTTAACCCCGCTTTTCAATTTTTAGGTTCGCGTATTTTTTATTAAGGCATGATATATGCCTGCGCATTATAAAATTTCACTTCACCAAAAAATTTAATTATGAAAGCAGCAGGATGGATCTTAATTGCCATTGGAATTATAATGATCATCTTCCGGGGATTTTCAGTTCCAGTTCAAAAAAAAGTTGTGGACCTTGGTCCCATAGAAATTAATAAAACAGAAAATAAATGGATCGGCTGGCCGACATACGCCGGTGGAATCCTGGCTATTGTTGGTGTAGTAATGGTCGCGACCGGTAAAAAAAGAGCATGATAAAACTTCTAATTAAAAATGCCCGCTTCAAAAGCGGGCATTTTTAATTAGTTATCCTTGTAATTTTTATAAAATAAGGATCAATAAAAGGATAATAATAATAATGGCTCCTACTGATAAGTAAATTCCATTATTAGTTGCTTTTTTACGCAGATCTTTTACTTCTTTTCTCAGTTCCTTTTTCTCGACAGTAGTCAAGCTGCTTTTGTCCATTTTTTTAATCTCCACGAGGCGAGCTTCGATTTGCTTTGCCATAACTTCTTTTGGAGTTTCAATTGTTGATGAATTGTTAGCAAATGCCGGAGTAATCAAAGTCATACTCATCGCGATTAAAAAAAGAGAAACCATTTTTTTTGTAGACATGTTTATAGGTTTTAGTTGAAAATGAATTTGTTCTTTAAAAGTAATGTAAAATTGTTATTATAAAACACACCTTAGAGAAAATATAAATAAAAAAAAATAGCCCCTCTGAGAACAGAAGGGCGTTAACGATTGCTTGTCATTAAAATTTAGTAGAAGAAATCTACCTACGTTTTAATTATTTTTTTAGTGAATCTTTTGCTGCATCAAAGTTTTCTTTCACTTGATTTTTTACAGAGTCACTTGCACTTTCAAGATGAGCTTTTGCACTGTCAGCATTTTCCTGAACTTTGCTTTGTAAAGAATCTGTCGTGTTTTCGATTGCACCTACCGTTGAATCTTTTTTATTGTCCATATCTGAAGACGCAGAGTTACAAGCCACTAAAGATCCTGCTACTAAAAGTGTAAATAATAATTTTTTCATTTGTTTTCTTTTTAAGATTTAATAATTATGTATCCCTTTATACTATCAATCTAAAATGGTAACCCATTGAGAAAATAAATTTTAAAAGATTTAATTTTTGGACTATCTCTTTTTAGAAATTCCGTTGTTTATTTAGATCGTATTGAAGATCAGGGTGAATAGTGGCAATGGCTGTATCAATTTTTTTTACCTGAGCCAGAAATAAATTATTCAACTGACGGCTTTTTTCTAATGGAATGGAAAATGCAATTATTGAATTACAAAAATAAATCAGTAATTCAGATTCAACCTGCTTAGAACCTGCGAATCTTATGTGTTTATTGATCGTCCGCAAAATTTTCCGAACACTTTTTTTAATAAAATAAACATTAGTCATATTTATTTCCCGGAATAGAAGGTCTGATTCTTCCTTAACCCGTGCAACATATTCCTCAATTTCGTCTTCTTCAAAAAGTAAAAAGCCTAACAACTCTTTATTTTCTTTCTTAAATTTTACCAGTCGCATACAATACGTTAGCAGTTCCGCTTTATCGCGATTTTCCAAACTTTTTTTTATTTCGCTTATTGTTACCGGCATTCCTTTCTTAAAATGTTTATAATAGGTAAAGATAGATTCTGTTAAAGTTAAGCGCAATATAAACTCCCTTTTTCTTTACGCCTTGCAGAAGATTAAACTGGCATAATATTTTCGCACAATTAAAAAAATATTATCATGAAAACCTCAATTATATTCACAATTATTTTTAGTCTTTTTTCAGCATTTGCCTTTAGCCAGGATTCAACTACTTATCAATATTCACCTACAGTCATTAAAAAGAATAGTTACAAAATAACCTATGATCGGAATTCGCCGTTGCATTTAAAAGATACCACAGGTACAAAATCCCAGAAAAAGTATAAAATAAATTTCGCCCAGAAAACGCCAATGTACCGCCCAACACGGTTGGGAAGCAGTTCACCTTTGTACAACACTTATAGAAAAAATGATAACGGCGCTGGTGCCGTAACAACCAATCAAAACAAGAGCGCAGCAACTTCTTCTCCGGTGATCGAATATCCATTGAAGATGGATTCAACAATTAAACACAAACCTTTATAAATCATTAATCAAATAGACATGAAAAGAAAAAATGGAGTAAGGGGTTTGCTGGCAATACTTTTGTTTGTGACTGTAATTATTTTTACACAATGTTCATCATCAAAAAACACAACAAAATTTGATGAAGGAGAATTAAAAAACATGATAGAAAACAAGTCATTCAAGTTCGTGGCGGAAAGGACTGAACCGCTCCGGTTAAAGCCGCGCTATTTAACTTCTCAGTATGATGTTATAGTAAATAAAGATTCTCTCATTTCATATTTGCCGTATTTCGGAAGAGCTTTTCAGGCACCGATAAATCCCGCTGAGGGCGGTATTCAGTTTACCTCTACTGATTTCAGTTATGAAATTGAACCAGCTAAAAAAGATAGCTGGAATGTTTCTATAAAACCCGGCGATCAGCGCGATATTCAAAAACTTTATTTTACATTTTTTAATAATGGTACAGCAACTTTGAATGTTACACTTACACAAAAAGATGCTATTTCATTCTCGGGAAGAATAGAAAAAATTAAATAAAAATTGATCCGATATTAGGTGACACGCGTTTATTAAATCTCTTCTATTTGCTCTTTCTTCAAGTTAGTTAAAGAACCCGCATTCGTATTTCTACGACTCGAACAGTAATTTCAGTAGTTGTAAAATAGAGCAATACCTCTCTTGCGCAGGGTACGCTGCCACTCTATCTTTGTTCCAGAAGTTGGTTGATGTTCTTTAAACATTAATCTATCCAAATATCCACTGAAAAGAAACCATTTCCACTAATCCCGGAAAAACCAATATAAATCCGATATCAGTCAACTTCTT
>JBDSHT010000081.1:0-9448 GCA_039918315.1 Ginsengibacter sp.
ACGATGTCAACATCTGTATTAAGAAATGGCCGGGCATCGAGCCCGACCATTTTTAGCAAGAACTTCGCTTCTGGCTCCATTCTGTCAATATCGAAAAATTATTTGACACAGTTTATTTTACACTCCCTATTTTTCCAACCATATCTTTTGGATCAACCCACGCATCAAATTCTTCCGGTGTAACATAACCAAGTTTCACTGCCATCTCTTTCAAGGTTGTATTTTCTTTATGCGCTTTCTGCGCAATTTCTGCTGCTTTGTAATATCCAATCTTAGTGTTTAATGCGGTAACCAACATGAGTGAATTATCAACATGCTTTTTAATATTCGCTTCGATAGGTTCAATTCCTTTTGCACATTTTTCATTAAAACTATTGCAACCATCTCCAATCAATCGTGCACTGTGCAGGAAATTATAGATCATTACCGGTTTGAAAACATTCAACTCAAATTGTCCTGTTGCCCCGCCAATGCTGATGGCTACGTCATTTCCCATTACCTGTGCCGCAATCATTGTGATAGCCTCGCATTGTGTAGGATTCACTTTTCCCGGCATGATAGAAGAGCCTGGTTCGTTATCCGGAATATGAATTTCTCCAATACCACTTCTTGGACCGGAAGAAAGCATACGTATGTCATTCGCAATTTTCATAAGACTTACCGCAACGGTTTTCAAAGCCCCATGCGTTTCTACAATCGCATCATGCGCCGCCAAAGATTCAAATTTATTATGAGCAGTAATGAATGGAAGTCCCGTAAGCTCCGCAATAGTTTCAGCAACGTTTACCGAATAGCCTGGAGGAGTATTAATTCCGGTTCCTACTGCGGTTCCACCCAAAGCCAGTTCACTTAAATGTTCCAAAGTATTTTTTATTGCCCTGATTCCATGTCCTAACTGTGATGCGTAGCCGCTAAATTCCTGACCTAGTGTTAAGGGAGTTGCATCCATAAAATGAGTACGACCAATCTTTACAATATGCATAAAGTCTTTAGACTTTTTATCCAGCGTAGCTTTTAAACTTTCTAATGCCGGAAGAGTAAGGTCATGTAAAATCTTATAGGCTGCGATATGCATTGCAGTTGGAAACGTATCGTTGCTGGATTGCGATTTATTTACATCATCATTTGGATGCAGTGCCTTTTCTTTATCAGTAAGTTTGCCACCATTCAATACATGTCCACGGTATGCTACAACCTCATTTACATTCATATTACTTTGAGTGCCACTTCCCGTTTGCCAAACGACCAAAGGAAATTCATTGTTTAATTTACCCAAAAGAATTTCATCACACGCCCTGCCTATCAATTCCATTTTCTCCTTCGGTAACACTCCCGCATCAAAATTGGTTATTGCTGCCGCCTTTTTCAAATACGCAAACGCCTGAATAATTTCTTTTGGCATTCGGTTAATGTCCTCGGCAATTTTAAAATTGTCAATACTTCTTTGGGTTTGTGCTCCGTAATATGCACCGGCAGGCACTTTCACCTCGCCCATGGTATCTTTCTCTATTCGATAATCCATTTTGATAAAAATTTTGCAATGAAATTAAAATACAAATTTACTTCAATGAGGGCAGAGGAGAAAAAGAAAACAAGGACGAAAAGAATCAATAAAATAAAAGACAAAGATTATTTCTAGTGGAAGTGTTTCGATTGCAAAATTTATGGGTGTAATATTCTATCGAAACAGAATAATCCATTCATGTGTTGTAGGCACATATTGTGGATAGATTTGATTTTTAAAAATTGCACCAGGCGTTCCGAAGGAACGCTTTCTGTTAATTTTCATTTCCTTCTACCCACGAAAAGTCCCTATGGGACTAAGAAAAATGTTTCAACCTATATCGACCTTTCGTATGGCGGATATCCACATTACCGAATTCATCTTTTAAACTGAGGCTTCCTTTTTTCCATGAAAGCAGTCGTACCTTCTTTCTTATCATCAGAACAAAAAGACTCCGCAAAGAGCGCAACTTCCTTATCAAAACCTTTAGTAGTATGATCAAAAGAATTGACTGCAGCAATAGCTTTAGAAATTGCAAAGGGAGATTTTGTTAGAATAACATTTAATAACTCTATCGTTTTTGGAAGCAATTCTTCAGGTGTGGTCACATGATTAACAAGACCCAAATCTTTCGCCTCATTAGCGTTGATCATATTGCCACTCATAATTAACTCCATAGCTTTTCCTTTACCAACAAGCATGCATAGACGCTGAGTGCCCCCATATCCCGGAATAATTCCCAGGTTTACTTCCGGCTGTCCAAATTTTGCATTATCAGACGCCAATCTGAAATGGCAAGACATCGCCAATTCACAACCACCACCCAACGCAAAACCATTGACAGCAGCCACTACAGGCTTAGGGCAATTTTCTATTTTAAAAAATACATCCTGTCCTCTTGAGGCAAATGCTGATGCATCTCCATCTGCAATTTGAAGAAATTCAGAAATATCAGCACCGGCAACAAAGGCTTTTGGGCCTTCCCCTGTGATAATAACGGCACCGATTGCATCGTCAATGTACACCTCGTCCATCACTTTATCCAATTCATCCAACACGGTTTTATTTAACGCATTTAATTTATCAGGTCGATTGATGGAGATGGTAAAAATGAAATTATCCTGATTGGTTTTTATTGTTTCGTACATCGATTTGTTTTTTTAAAAATTTCTGTTTTCTGCAACCCAGTTTTTGATATAATCGGCAATGGTAGTTGTAGTGGTGCCCGGAGGAAAAAGCTCACCCACTCCTAGTTCATTTAATTTAACCCTGTCTCCTTCAGGAATAATTCCTCCTCCGGTAACAAGCACATCATTCATTCCCTTCTCTTTCATCAATGCCAGCAACTTTGGAAATATTGTATTGTGCGCTCCTGTTAAAATACTTACTCCGATTGCATCCACGTCTTCCTGTAATGCAGCATTCACAACCATTTCAGGCGTTTGCCTCAAGCCGGTATAAATTACCTCCATACCTGCATCGCGCAACGAGGTAGCAATTACTTTTGCTCCACGATCGTGACCATCCAGCCCAATCTTAGCGATCAATACTCTAATGGGTCGATTTATTTCTTTTTTCATTTAAAAATAATTCAATCAAAAATAAGTCTTTTTAAACCTTCCTACATCCAGTACGGAATTAGAGTAATAGTCAATTGAATGCTTATTTGCCAGCACCAAAATAATTTCTCTTTTCTTCAATTCTTTTATGAAAGTAATTTTTAAAATCCTGATCAGGTCCTTTTAAAATTATTATTAGACTTCCATATTCTCTGGCATACGGGTTGGTAATACTATCAAACGCAACAGCAGATTTAAATTGTTTTATAAAAGGATGTTGCATTTCCTCTCTGTCATCCGTAACTACAACAATGTTTTCATAAGTTTTATTTTTCGGCATCCAAAACAAAAAACTTCCGTTGTCCGTATATGCTTCGGGCAGATGGTATTTTTTCCGGTAAAAGTTAACAGCACCCGCCTGTCCGTAATTATCGCAAAATAAAATAGCCTCTTTCTTTTCAATACTATCCAATGTGGACCATGCTTTCGCCGCCTTTTGTGCCATTTCTTCCCAGCCCAGCATATCAGCAAAATCCTGCGGCAATGGATGGTTTTGAAGATCTTCCCATTTCTGAAATCCAACTTTTTCCATGTTCATAGAATGATAATAATTTTCCAGTGTCTTTGGTTTTGCCACAGGCAATAAAATCGGAATCATTATGATTCCAAGAAATACCGGAAAAATTATGATCGCATATTTCCATAGCACAGAACGATTCGAGCAAAAATTTTCCAGATGGAAAGCGCCAAATGCAAAAAGCATCGGATATACTCCCAAAGCATAATAACTTTTGCCTTGTAGTGCCAATAAAATAATCATTACAAAAAGAAAAGACCAAGCCAACCAACGATACTTTTTTGCTTTTGATGAAAAACTGATAAAATACAAACCTGCCAACCAGATAAAAAAAGTAGGAAGGTTCATAAATATTTGGTCGGCAAGAAAACCTGTGGGACTTACATATTGCAATTGCGTCTCCCGCAGCTCACGCATGTGTGTAACCACCGGAAAACTATGATTGAACTCCCACAAAAGAGTGGGTAGAAATAATAAGAGTGAGACAGCTCCTGCATAATACAAATGCTTATTCAAAAAAATCTTTCTTTCTTTTGAAACCAACAAACCCAAAAGAATACTAATGACGAAAAACAAAACTGAATATTTGCTCAACATCCCGAAGCCAATGCTGATACCAAATACGTACAACCATTTATCTTTTTTTGTTTGAATAAATCGCGTAACACTATACGCAATCATTGTCCAGAAAAAAAATTCGGGCGCATTAGGTTGGAATAAAAAAAACACGCGCAGGTAAGCGCCGAAAACAAAAGGTAAAAAAACCAGGAAGATAGCAAAGGATTTTCCGCTCAGCGATTGCACCATTTTTCCAGCAATAACAAAAGTAAAAACGCCAAACAGTCCAGGCCAAAACTTTATCCAGAAAATGGAATCCCCAAGCAAATGAGTAAGCCAAGCAAACACGGAGAGCAAAGGAGGAATTTCCAAATATCCCCACGCAAGATGATACCCCTCCGCCAGATACAAAAACTCATCGCGATGAGGTTCATACATAGGGTGCTGAAGCAAATACGGGAGAATTAATTTAACCAGAGCTAAAAAAATAATAAGCCTGTTTTGAAAACGAAGCGTATCCTTTCGATTAGATTTAAACCACATCCTTATAATTTGTTTGATGGCAATTGCAATAATTCCCGGTCCAATTCATCAGGTTAGCACCCGCCCCGGGTGTCTCTAAATTTTTGGCAAACGGTAACCGTTATGATATTCTTTCATCAAATATTTTTTGTTGATTTCGTTGTCAGTAAATTGATTTTTAGCAAAATCCCAGGCCAATTTTTTCCCGGATTTGAAAGCGATATTGCCCATCTGCGCCACGGTGGCAATGTGCGCGCCGTCTTGAATAGAACAGTGCAGATCCTGCATCTTACGCGACTTTACAACGTCCACAAAATTCTGCATGTGCTTATCAAGTCCATTGTCTGATTGCTTGACATAAGGTTTAACTACTTTATTTTTACTTTGTCTTTCTTCAATCACCTCCCAACCATTTCTGTCTAAAATAAGTGTACCATTATTTCCGATGTATGCAATTCCATGATCGCGGCCATAAGATCCATTATCGATTCCCATGGCCGAATCCCATACCATATTAAAGCCTCCAAATTCATACAACGTGGTGAGAGTATCCGGAGTTTCTTCATACAAATCAGGATACGCAAAACGACCTCCCAGGGCTGCGACTGTTTTGGGAACTCTCGCTTTCATTCCTATGATTCCATAGTCTAATAAATGCACACCCCAATCTGTCATGAGGCCGCCGGCATAATCCCAAAACCACCTGAAATTAAAATGAAATCGACTTGAATTAAATGATCTTGTTGGTGCCGGCCCAAGCCATCTTGCAAAATCCACACCGGCGGGTGGAGCCGTGTCAGGCACTACCGGACCGGGTTTCATCCAACCCTGGTAACACCAAACTTTTACTGTCCTTATATTTCCTAATTGACCACTATGCACAAAGTCAACGGCATCTCTAAAATGTTGCTGGCTTCGCTGCCATTGGCCTGCCTGCACTACTTTATTATATTTTTGTTGCGCCTTACTCATAGCAGTACATTCTCCAATCGAATTACCAACAGGCTTTTCAACATACACATCTTTTCCTGCCTCCACTGCATGCATCATAATGAGTGCGTGCCAATGATCAGGCGTACCAATGATTACGGCATCCACGTCTTTATTATCCAACAACTTTCTATAGTCGTCATACGTTTTTACTTTACTGGTGTCAACCTTCATTTTTTCAAGATCTTTCAACCTTCTATCCAAAACATTTTTATCTACATCACATAAAGCCACGATATTAACTCCGGGAATTTTTAATGCGGCCGACACATTTGCCCATCCCATTCCATTAATACCAATGGCACCGAAATTTATCTGTTCACCCGGCATGACTTTATTTTTAAAGATGGCAAACGCCTGGTTGTCGAGTGCAGATAACAGTAAACCGCCGCCTACTACTGTAGCAGATTTTTGAAGAAATTTTCTACGTGAATCCATAAATAAGAATTTTATTTTTAAAATTGATGGAGAATAATAGCAGCGGAAAGTTATGAAAATATTGAATCAAATCATAGAGTTCAATTGTATAGAAAACAAATTAATCAGGAAAATATTTGATACAAATTTCGATTAAATGATGATGGATCATTTAGTAAAAATTTAGACATTCTGGAAAGAAAGTGGCTTTACTAAAAGTTAAAAACGAAGATTATCCAGCCATGCTAATTGCTCTTCGCAAACTTTGAAAGACATTTGAACAAGACTTAATTATTTCGTAAATTAGTTAGGTGAAAAAACAAAAGGAAACAGGACTTGATTTCAATATTGACAAACTAACGAATTCAATTGAGAATGTTCAATCAGGAGATAGTTTCCCAACTGAAATATCACTGTTAACAAGTTTAGAATTGAAAAGTATAAAGCTGAAAAATGGTTGGAGATTCAATTGGGGTGCAGAGGTTAAAATTCCTGAACGAGAAGTTTATAAACTTACCATATCGAACAATCCAAATATTATTCAGGGAATAGTGAGTTTAGAAGTAAATCCTGACCATGTTTATATGCATCTCATTGAGAGTGCACCTTTCAACATTGGGACACGAAAAACCTATTTAGGGGTTCCCGGAAATTTAGTTGCATTTGCTTGTAAACTTTCATTTCAGCGTGGTGGAGAAGGCTATGTTTCTTTCGTTGCAAAAACTAAACTTATAAACCATTACATTGAAACCTTGGGTGCCGCCTGTTTTCATGGACAACTTATGGTAATTAATACAGAATCTGCACTAAAATTAATTAATAACTATTTTTAAATCTACTATTATGGAACTAAAAAAAGAACCTCTTGATATTGATTTTGTGGTTGACTCCAGACCATTGACAAAAAAAGAAAAAATTGCAATTAGCGAATTTATAAAAGATGACAAAGCGAAAAGAGCACTAAAAGAGAAAAAAGACGGACGAACAAAAAACACCAAAAAGCAGCATGAGACTGTTTGACAAACATGAATTTTTTTGAAATCGTTTTTCGATTGAAAGAACATCAATGCCAAAAAAGTTATTTTTTATTTTTTAGATAAGACAAATCTTTTATTTCAACCCTGCGAAAATCTACAGGCTGACCCTCACTTTGCAAAGCAATAAATCCACTTGTCAAAGGAGTACCATCTATTTTTATGGCAGGATCATATCCGTTCACCACGCCACCACCAATTTGAGGTTTGGAATATTGAAGCACGGTGTCACCATTGATAATATGCGTGATTAATGAATCACCTAACACGATCATTTCGGCGGTTACCCATTGCTCACCATCATAAGTTTTTGAGGTAGAATTGATACAGTGTTGTCTCGAAATGGCTCCCTTATAAACCACGTCAGTACCGGGTGAACACATGTTGCCGGTGGGCCGTGGATTGCCATCACCGAGGCCAGCCAAAAGTTGAAACTCTACAGATATTGGCCAATCTTGTTCCACCAGTATCGTAGCCGGATCCTGGGAATGAAACATAACGCCGCTGTTCAGCAAAGTGTAATCAGGAGCACCTTTTTGCTGCTTGCCTACGAAACGATATTCCACCAGGAGATGAAAATAAGAGAATGGTGTTTTATAAAAAAGATGCGCAAACTGGTCATTGAAATCACCATACTGATCGTACCTCACTTTGATAATTCCATCTTCTACGCGAAAGGTATTTCCATAATTTTCATTATACCCATGGTGATGAATTTTCACATTCCAATCCTTGATATCTTTCCCGTTAAAAAGAGAAACCCAGGGAATCTCTTGTACAGACTTTGATTTTTGTGGAACCCTGCTGCACGAAAGAAACGTTGCGGCAAATATTAGTAAAAGTTTAAAATTTTTCATGGACGTAAAATATAGAGTTTTAAATAAAGTCACTCCTAAACGTTGTGTCGAGAAACCGCTGTTTTATTAAAATAAAAATTTATCATTTGAACATTCTATTGCAATAAACCAAGCGCATATTTAATTCTTTTTATTGTTTCCTCTCTACCGATAATCGACGCAATGTCAAAGACTCCGGGGCCAAACTTTCCACCGACTAACATTACGCGAAGTGGCAACATCAACTCTCCCGTTTTTAATTGATGCGCCGCAGCCATCTCTTTAAATTGATTTTCCAACTCATCATGTTGCCAAAACGAAAGCAACCCATACGAACGGATCAGTTCAACAAAGAATAGATTTTTCGCAGCATTCCATTTAGGCTGAATAGAAGGCAGGTCAATAGTTTCAGGTGTTTGGAAAAAGAATGAAGACTGGTGAATAAAATCCGTCAACAATACGCACCGCTCCTTCACCAATTCTATTACTTTTAGAAATTTTTTATCGTCACTTACATCAAGATTGTGTTCTAAAAATATCGGCAACAATGTTTCATGCAATTCAGTAGCCGACATTTTTTTTATCCATTCATGATTGAACCATTTTGCTTTTTCAAAATCAAATTTGGCTCCATGCGCCTGCACCCTGTCCAAAGAAAATTTTTCAATCATTTCATCGAGCGAGTATATCTCTTGTTCTGTTCCTTCATTCCAACCAAGCAGGGCCAGCATATTTATAAATGCCTCGGGCAAAAAACCCAGCTCCTTAAACCCTTTTATTTTACCTTTCACCGGGTCATTCCATTCCAAAGAAAACACCGGGAAACCCAATCGCTCTCCATCTCTTTTACTCAATTTTCCATTGCCGTCCGGTTTCAGAATCAATGGCAAATGCGCCCATTGCGGCATTTCATTTTCCCAACCAAAATATTTCCAAAGTAACACATGCACCGGTGCACTGGGTAACCATTCTTCACCTCTGAAAGCGTGAGAAATTTTCATTGAATGATCGTCAACTACCACCGCCAAATGATAAGTAGGCATTCCATCTGCTTTCAACAAAACTTTATCATCTACCCCATTGGTGCTCATTTCTACATCGCCACGAATCATATCTGAGAAGTGAATGGTTTCATCCGGCAATACTTTTATACGAATCACGTGCGGCGTTTTCTCTTCTAATAATTGAGCCGTTTCCTCCTGTGACAAAGTCAATGAATTTCGCATTTGCATCCTGGTATCATAGCCATACTGAAGGTTATGTCTTCCTTCTGTTTTGAGTCTTTCGCGCATCGATTCTATTTGCTCAGGAGTGTCAAAGGCATAATAAGCATGTCCACTCACCAACAATTGTTCTGCATATTTTCGATAACTTTCTTTTCGTTCACTTTGCCGGTAAGGCCCGTATTCACCGGGATGTAATACACTTTCATCAGGAGAAATTCCACACCA
>JBDSHT010000082.1:0-4232 GCA_039918315.1 Ginsengibacter sp.
GGTGGCAGGTCTTTACTTTCAGGAAACTTCCACGGCTCTGCTCCATTAGCAATATAGCCATCACTTAAAAAGATTACCGGCGTCATGTGTTGTACTGAAATTCTCACGGCTTCATACACTGTTTCGAAACAATCACTGGGTGTGGAAGCTGAAATTACCGGCATAGGGCATTCTCCATTTCTTCCATAATATGCCTGCAATAAATCACTTTGTTCTGTCTTGGTTGGTAAGCCGGTTGATGGTCCTCCCCTTTGAATATCGCAGATAATCAAAGGGATTTCCAACATAGCTGCCAGCCCCATTGCTTCTGATTTTAAAGCCATACCCGGCCCGCTTGTAGTAGTTACACCAAGGCTTCCGCCATACGAAGCACCGATTACAGAACTGATGGCAGCTATTTCATCTTCTGCCTGAAAGGTTTTTACCCCAAACGATTTGTGCCTGCTTAATTCATGTAAAATGTCACTTGCCGGTGTAATAGGATAAGAACCCAAAAACAGTGGCAATCCGCTTTTTTGAGAAGCTGCTATCAATCCAAAAGCGACAGCCTGGTTGCCCATAATACTTCTGTAATTACCGGCTTTCATTTTTGCCTTTTCTACCGAATATCGTGTGGTAAAGGTTTCCGTGGTGTCACCATAATTATAACCCGTCTGAAGTACTTTTAAATTGCTCTCGAGAATTTCAGGTTTACCTGAGAATTTTGATTTTAAAAAACGGATCGTGTTATCCAGGTTACGATTATACATCCAATATAAAAAACCAAGCACAAACATGTTTTTGGCGCGGTCTTTTTCCTTTGTCCCCAAAGTAAAATCCTTTAGGGCTTCACGGGTAATTTTTGTGATGTCTATTTTTATAACATCGTAGGTATCAAGGCTTCCGTTTTCCAACGGATTTACTCCATCCGGATAATTAGAAAGACGTAAGTTTTTTACATCAAATCCATCGATGTTGACTATTATTTTTCCATTCTTTTTTAAAGATTTCAAATTAGTTTTTAGCGCGGCTGCATTCATCGCAACCAGCACATCACATGAATCGCCCGGGGTATAAATTCTGTCGCTTGAAAAGCGGAGCTGAAATCCGCTTACGCCGGGAATGGTCCCTTGCGGAGCACGTATCTCTGCAGGAAAATCGGGAAACGTTGCCAGATCAATTCCCAAAAGGGCTGTATTATTGGTAAACTGTGTGCCGGTAAGTTGCATACCATCGCCACTATCACCAGCAAATTTTATAACTACCTCTTTGAGGATTTCTTCTTTTGTTACCATCTCAAAACATTGAGATGCAAATTTAAACTATCGTAGGTTTATTATTCGGTAAATTATTTGCGCGATGCAGAAAACCCGTAGGTTCAACAGCCCTGTGGTTGTATTTCTATTTTAAGAAAAAAGACAAGTTCATTGAAACAAAATTCAAGATCGTAAAGTTCGAGAGTAGATTATCCTTTTTTTTGTTGTGTTGATTTTAAGGAAGCAGCCGGACTTTTTAAATTCCTGTTATTAATAAAAATATTCTCCTTGCTCGTTTCATTGGCGAGATACTGAATAGTTTTCTTTTCGAATAAGTTGTTTAATTTCTCTCTTATCGATTTATATTCAGAGTGCATAGGACAAGGTTTCAATTCTGAACACTGCTTCAATCCCAATACACATTTATTCAAAACGCCATCTTCCATAACAGCTTCCAAAATAGCACGTGCAGGTAATTTTTTCGCCTGCTCTGTCATATAAAATCCACCATTGGGCCCACGGGAAGAACTGACTACTCTATTATTTTTTGTGAGCATTTGTAAAATCTTGGCGGTAAAAGATTGAGGAGAATCTATGGCTTTTGAAATTTCATCTATGCCGAGTTTGCTTTCCCGGGAACCTTTCTGAGCTATGTAGATAGTGGCTCTTAAGGCATATTCAGCAGTTTTTGAAAACATGTATTTGAATTAAAAAATTTCTTTTATTTGCTTCGTTTTGTAATTTAATAATTAAATATTAGTTGAAACTAATTTATCGTAACCTACTGGGCAAAGAAAACTTAATTAACAAAACCATTCAGCATAGGAGTCTGCTGTTTCGTACAATTTAAGTTTCAATAATTTAATCTCCGAAGGCAACACAATTTTCAAATTGTTTTTGATATACAGCAATATGTTTTCGGCAGAAGGTTCTACTTCCCATTCTTGTAAATTTTCACTTTTATAAAACGAATAATTTTGTGCTATAAATTCGCGTGATAAAACAAGGGAATGGTCAAGCGTTTGAATAATACATTCGTTTACCGTTTTCTTAAGAAGTTTAAAGTCGTAAATAAATCCGGGAGCTGGTATATATTTATCATCACTGCTTTCGTTTCCAATAGTTACATACAATTTATAAGAATGACCATGGATATTTTTACATGCTCCGGAATATCCATAAATAGCGTGGGCCATTTCGAAGTGAAATATTTTAGTGACCTGTATCATGTCAATTTTTTTTATTGAAAACTCAAAACTGGTTCGGGATTTTTTAGCTCTGGTAGCGATAAGTTTGTTTCTTTTTTAAAGTAGCAGGAGAGTTGATTTTTGAGCAAAGGGTATATCATCATGTAAAATCCAGCCATCATAAAAGTGCCTGCAATTACAAAAAGAATTAGAAATGGTCGTAGCTGGAGCATCATACTGCTGAAGGGAATTTGCAGAGTACTCATTTGCCATTTGGCTTTTATTACACCTGCAATAATAAGTGAGATCCAAAAAATAAACAGGGAAATATTTGTGATCCAATATCCACGTGCAACCATTTTGGTGTAAGGGTCAAAGCTCCTGCACGTTTTACCAAGTATATCAAAAGAAAAAGCTAACAACAACATTGTGTTGATACCAATAGTCGCGCCCATGGTATGCCCTACAGTAATGTGAGTGCCGTGTGTATATACATTTATAGCTGGTACAGACATACATACAGCCAGTGCAAGTGTAAGGAAAATCCAGACATCGGCTGCTGCCAAAAAGCGATAAGTAGTTTGATAAAAATGTTTTTTTGCAGTGCTTAACGAACTGCGCCACAAGTAAATTATTCTTCCTAACAGAACAAGTTCCGTCATACTAACGGCATAGCCTATGTGTTTTACATAACTCATAGTAGGCAAAGTATAAACGTGGTGGCCCCAATTAAACATCAGATTAAACAGACCAGTAAAGTAAAGTGCAAAGGCAATTCCGGAATGGCTGTATTTTTTATTTCCACTTATTTTATCCATTAAATAAATGCTGCTTCCATAAATAAGCATATTCCAGGAACCCACCATTGACCCATAAGATTTCCATTGTATGGTCATGTCAGTTACCACATTATTTCTGAAGTAAGGGAAAATCCAGAGATACGATTCAAGAAAAGTAAAGAGAAAAAAAATTAAACCTGTGAGCCACATCCAAACGTACACCGGCTGCTTTTTTAAAGGTCCAATAGATGCTAAAAAATTAATGATAAACATCAGCCATGCAGCAATGATTGGCAATGCAAAAAGTGGATGAAATTCCCAATATTCCCTGCCACCAAATATGCCAATGCAATAGGAAATAAGAATTGAAACTAAAGTTGCAATCAATAAAAAATATTGCAATTTTAATAAAAAGGGATATTTTATTTTTTTGCCACTATGTTCCTGTAGGTAGGTTAACACACTTGCCATAGCACCTAATATTATCCAAAATACAACAGACGAAACATGCAATGGACGAACCTTTTCAAAAGATAAATATTGTTTTAAAAAGCCGGGTAAGATATATTGTAAACCTCCTGTAAGGCCGAATATCATTCCGATGCTTAATAAAAGCAGCGCCGTGATCATGAATGTTTTGGGAAACTGTATTTTACTTTTGCGAGATAGTGCCATTTTTGTTGATTGTGAAAGTTCTGGGATCGGATTTTCCTGATGAATCAATATTTTTTAGGAATGCCAACAACTCTTTTATTTGATGATCCTTTAAATCATAATTTGGCATTATGTTAGTCCCGTTCTTTAAAAAAGCAGTAATGTAACCTTCGCCACGCCTGGAATACACGTTTGTTAAGTCGGGTCCTAAATAGCCACCAAGCCCATATACCTGGTGGCAGGAATTGCAATTGTATTGCTGCCAAAGCAATTTGCCCTGGGCAGTTTCAGGAGAAACTATAGTGCTTTTTACAGGGGTTGCTGAATAAAGAATAAATGAGTAAGTGATAAAAGCTGTCGCGAGCACACCCATTAAA
>JBDSHT010000083.1:0-10583 GCA_039918315.1 Ginsengibacter sp.
ACATGGTTGACCTGGAGGTGAATCCACATGCGGAATACATCGGAAAAACCTTGCTGGAGCTTGCCTGGCGTGAACATTATGGAATTAATATTGCCTATATTTTAAGAGGTGAAAAATTGATTTACGCCCCCGGCAGAAATAACCGATTGCTTCCATTTGATCATGTCGGAATTATAGCCACAGATGACCAGGTGACTGAGTTTAAACCCGTATTTGATTCCGAAGAAAGTATAGACATTACCGATCATGATGTAGAAGATATTCTTTTGCAAAAAATTGTCGTGGATGAACATAACAAACTAAAAGGAAAAACCATCCGGAGTTCTAAAATCCGGGAGCGTACCAATGGACTTATAGTCGGCATCGAACGACAAAAAGAAAGAATTTTAAATCCTGATTCTTCCACCGTATTTGAGTGGGATGATATCGTATGGATTGTTGGTGAAAGAAAAAGAATTCAGCAACTTAATAAAAGCTAAATGAATTATATGTATTTCGTTTTATAGACTAACTTCAATATTGAATGAATCTCACCTTTTAGAATTTCACACCGAATAATTTTGAACCTTTTTTGATGCTTTTTATTTACTATTAATTGTGGTAAAATGGCAAAAGCGATTCATATCTATTTTTGGAAAAGGGAATCCTTTCTTCGCCTTGTCTTGTGTGTAATATCCGGTATTCTTCTCCAGTTTTATTTTGGTTTTAATAAAGAAACCATTTTTGCAGCAGCCGCTTTTTCAGGATTTCTTTTTATAATTTTTAGACTACTTCCGGAAAGCCAGAGATTTAAATTTCCACATCTTCAAGGCATTTTTCTTTCTTCGTTGCTGGTGATTCTGGCCATGTTTCTCACATGGAATAAAGATGCGCGGCACCATACAAACTGGTATGGAAATTATACAAACGATAGCTCATTTTTAGTCGTTACTTTAAAAGAACCTCTGGTAGAAAAGGAAAATTCTTTAAAAGCGGTTTGCAATGTTGAGTCTGTGATAAATGATAATATAGTAAAAATGGTAAAAGGAAAAATGATCCTTTACCTGGCAAAAGATTCTTTATCAAAATCGTTGCTATTTGGCGATCGCATCATCATGAAAAATAAACTGCAGTCGATAAAAAATTCCGGAAATCCTGCTGCGTTTAATTATGAACAATACCTCGCATTTCAGCAGATTTATTTTCAAGCGTATCTGCAAAAAAATGATTGGAATTTACTAAAAGAAAAAGAGAAATACGGATTGCAAAATATTCTTTACAAGAGCCGTGATTTTGTGTTGAAGACACTGGATCAATATATTGTAGGTGAAAACGAATCCTCATTGGCAAAAGCACTGCTGGTAGGTTATAGAGTTGATCTTGATAAGGATCTGGTGCAGGCTTACAGCAACGCGGGAGTGGTTCATCTGATTGCTATTTCGGGTCTTCATCTTGCACTGATTTATGCCTTGTTATTGTTTGTCGTAATGAGAATTCCCTTCCTTAAAAAAAATAAAGTAGCAAGGTTATTAGTCATCCTGATTTGTCTATGGTTTTTTGCATTACTTACCGGGGCCTCTGCATCTGTTTTGCGAGCTGCAGTAATGTTCAGTTTCATATCCATTGGCAGCATTTTTAATAAGACTTCTTCTGTCTATAATTCCATGAGTGTTTCAGCTTTTTTATTGTTGTGTTTCAATCCGCTTCTTTTATTTGATGTGGGTTTTCAACTTTCTTACTGCGCGGTTTTTGGTATCGTTCTTTTGTATAAATACATTAACGCATGGTTTTATTTTAAAAATAAAATTCTAAATTATGCATGGGGTCTCGCGTCAGTTTCCATCGCTGCACAGGTGTTTACAATTCCACTTTGTTTTTATTATTTTCATCAATTGCCCTTGCTGTTTTTGCTGGCAAATTTAATTGCGATTCCGCTTTCCACTTTAGCACTGTGGGGCTGCATCACCTTGTTGGTTCTGTCGCCAATCCCTATTATTGCGGTGTATGTTGGCAAGATAATTACTGTATTGCTTTGGCTCATGAATCATACAGTTCTTTTGATCAGTGATTGGTCTTTTACTTTGTGGAAAAATGTTTCACTTTCCAAATCGCACACTCTTTTACTGTATGTAATTTTCATTGGATTTATTTTTTGGTTGATCCGTAAAAACAGGATTGCTTTCAAAATAAGTTTACTGGGAAGTTTTTTATTTGCCGGATTAGTTACCCATAGAAAATGGAACTTGTACCAACAAAAGCAAATGGTGGTTTATAACGTTCCCAAGCACAGCGCTATTGATTTTTTTCAAAGGAATAATTATTTTTTTGTGGGTGAAAAGAATGTTTCTGGTAAAGAGTCGTTCATTAATTTTCATCTTAAACCTGCAAGGATTTCATTTTTTGCCAACTATCCCACCAAAGATTTCTCTCTCCTAAATTCACCTAATATTTTTCAATTTTATGACAGCCGAATTATAATCATTGACACTTTTATAAGATACTCGCCTTTGTCTTCAAAAATTAAAATCGATTACCTGGTACTATCTAAAAATTCCAAAGTTAAAATCGAAAATATTAATGCGGTGTTTGATTGTAAATGCATAATTGCTGACGGTACTAACGCTTTGTGGAAAATTGACCAATGGAAAAAAGAATGCAAAGATTTACATTTGCGGTTTCATTCTGTTTCCGAGCAGGGTGCATTTGTAACCAATCTTTAAAAGAATATTTTCCCTTTCCAACATGCAAAAAAAGATAAAATCGGCCCTAATCTCTGTTTATAATAAAGAGGGTCTGCAACCGATTATTACCCTGCTTCAAAAACATGATATAACTATTTACAGCACCGGTGGTACTCAAAAATTTGTAGAAGATAACGGTGGAAAGTGTATCGCTGTAGAATCCCTCACGGGCTATCCTTCAATTTTGGGTGGACGCGTTAAAACACTTCACCCGGTTGTGTTTGGTGGATTCCTTGGCAGGCGCGATGTGGAAAATGATTTGAAAGAAATGGAACAATATCACATTCCGGAAATTGACCTGGTAATGGTAGATCTGTATCCGTTTGAAGACACCGTAAAAGCAACAAGTGACGAAGCAACTATCATAGAAAAAATCGATATTGGTGGACCTTCCATGATTAGAGCTGCTGCGAAAAATTTTAAAAGTGTGGTTATTGTTGGTGATAAAAATGATTACGCTGAATTGGAAAATATTCTTGCTGATAAAAATGCGGAGACATCATTAGACGAACGAAAAAACTTTGCAAGAAAAGCATTCGATGTTTGCTCCCGTTATGATATTGCGATCTCTAATTATTTCAACAAGACTCAATTTGCAAATCCTTTTTCTACAGAAAAAAAAGCGCTTCGATACGGTGAGAATCCGCATCAGCAGGGATTTTTTACTGGTGATCTGAATGAAGTATTCGAACAATTACATGGTAAAGAACTTTCTTATAATAATTTGGTAGATGTGGATGCTGCTGTCAGCTTGATGAGTGAGTTTAACGATGACACAACTTCCAAATGTACATTCGCTATCATCAAACACACAAATGTTTGCGGAGTAGCAAAAAGAGAAAATGTTTCTGAAGCTTTTTCTTCTGCACTCGCAGGTGATCCTGAAAGTGCTTTTGGTGGAGTACTAATTTCAAATAAAACGGTAGATAAAAATACAGCAGAGTTCCTGAAGGATTTGTTCTTTGAAGTACTTATTGCGCCTTCATTTGATGAAGATGCATTAGCAATTCTTTTTTCCAAAAAGAACCGGATCATTTTAAAGATGAAAGAATTCAAACCTCTAAGTCAACAGTCCAGGTCGTTATTAAATGGATTATTAATCCAGGATAATGATGAGGTCAATTTTAAAGAATGGTCCGACGTAGGAGGAAGAAAATGCACGTCTGCGGAAAAGGATGATCTTGAATTTGCGAACCTAATTTGTAAGCATTTAAAAAGTAACGCAATTGCTATCATAAAGGATAAACAACTTTTAGGAAAGGGTTGCGGACAAACTTCAAGGATTGATGCATTGCGACAGGCAATTGCGAAGGCCAATCAATTTGAATTTAATTTAGAAAATGCCGTGGTCGCCAGCGATGCCTTTTTCCCCTTTGATGATTGTGTGAAAATTGCTCATGAAGTTGGTATCTCAGCATTCGTGCAACCGGGAGGATCTATACGGGATAAGGATTCTATTGAGTATTGCAAACAAAATAACCTTGCAATGGTGATGACAGGGCTGAGGCATTTTAAACATTAATACTGGGGAGGGAAAACACGAATTTTAGGCACGAATTTCACGAATAGAGAACTGCGTCAGTTATTTCAACCGCATCTTTTCCTTCCACATTTCATTGAAAGTCTTTTTGCTAAATTTCAAAGGCTCGTGGTGTTTGTTCCAATCTTTAAATAAAGTATTTACCACTTTGGTTTTTAGACTGCCATTTCCCATGTTCATCATGCCTCTTTTTAAAGAGGCGAGTTTCCAAACTTTCCACGCCATCTTTTCTGAAAATGATGTCATTCCCTGCTCCACACTCTCATTCCGGTTTACCAAAAGCAATTCATGAATATTTATTTTTATCGGGCAAACTTCCGTGCAGGCTCCACACAATGAAGAGGCATAACTTAAATGTTTATATTCTTCCAAACCCGCCATGTTAGGCGTGATCACGCTTCCGATAGGGCCGCTGTAAGTGGTGCCATAACTGTGGCCTCCTATGTTTTTATAAATCGGACAAACATTTAAACAGGCTCCACATCTTATGCAATAAAGACTTTCGCGCTGGCGCGGATTGGCTAAGATATTTGTACGATTGTTGTCAAGGAGGATTACATACATTTCTTCCGGCCCATCAGTTTCGCCGGGTTGGCGTGGTCCTGAAATTATGCTGCTGTAAACAGTAACTTTTTGTCCGGTTCCGTAAGTAGATAGCAATGGCCAAAGCAATGCTAAATCAGCCACGGACGGAATCATTTTTTCGATGCCGACAATTGCAATATGTGTCTTTGGCCATGCAGTACTCAATCGTCCATTCCCTTCATTTTCCGTGATGGCAATACCACCGATATCACTGATTAAAAAATTAGCACCCGTAATTCCAATTTCTGCCTGCACATATTTTCCCCTAAGCTTTTCCCTGGCAACCAGCGTCATTTCGGTGGGAGTTAAATTAGGTGATGTCCCTAATTTATTGGCAAAAAGCCTTGCTACATCTTCCTTGCTTTTGTGCATGGCAGGTGTTACAATGTGGTAAGGAGGCTCGCCATCTAACTGCTGTATGTATTCACCCAAATCAGTTTCCACACTTTCAATTCCATTCTCTTCCAGAAAATGATTCAAATGAATTTCTTCCGTGACCATGCTCTTGCTCTTTACAATGGTCTTGCAATTTTTTTCCTTGCAGATTTTCAAAATTTCGTCTAAGGCTTCCTGTGAGTTCTGTGCCCAAATAACTTTTCCGCCACGTGCTGAAAACAGCATCTCAAATTGTTCGAGATGTTCATGAAGATTTTCTACAGCGCGCCATTTTATATTTTTGGCTTTTTCCTTCACAAGGTTATTATCCAAAAATTGTTGTTTGCCAATGGGCACCACTGCATTGTACCTACCAATGTTATAATTAATAGTATTCCTGTGCTCCAGATCAGCACTTTTGATCGTGCTTTTCGCTTTAAAAATTAATTCGTTTTCAGTCATTGTTTTAAATATTATTTCCTTCGGAAAAAGTCCCGAAGGAAAAATAATTTTGAGGCTCTTATTTTAATACACCCAAATCTTTGCCCACTTTGGTAAATGCTTCAATGGCTTTATCCAAATGTTTTTGTTCATGCGCCGCGCTCAATTGAACTCTGATTCTGGCCTGCCCTTTTGCCACCACCGGAAAGAAAAAGCCAATAACATAAATGCCTTCGTCCAATAATTTAGTAGCGAAATTCTGCGCTACTACTGCATCGTAAAGCATTATTGGGACAATAGGGTGATCTCCCTTTTTAATATCAAACCCTGCCTCAGTCATTTTTTTACGAAAATATTGTGTGTTGGATTCTAACTTATCGCGCAAGTCTGTAGTCTCGCTTAGCATATCCAGTACAGCGATGGAGGCGCCTACAATACTTGGTGCCACGGTGTTGCTGAAGAGATACGGCCGGCTGCGCTGGCGAAGCATTTCAACGATTTCTTTTTTTCCTGAAGTGAATCCGCCGCTGGCGCCACCTAACGCTTTTCCGAGGGTTCCTGTAATAATATCTATCTGTCCGATAACGCCTCTGTATTCATGTGTGCCCCTTCCTGTTTTGCCAATAAAGCCGGTAGAATGACACTCATCTATCATAATTATCGCATCATATTTTCCAGCGAGCACACAGATTTTATCAAGTTGTGCAATAGTTCCATCCATGCTGAAAGAGCCATCAGTAACGATGACACGGCTGCGAAGATTTTGAGATTCTTTAAGCTTAATTTCTAAATCGTCCATATTATTATGCTCATAACGGAACCTTTGGGCTTTGCACAAACGAACACCATCAATGATGCTCGCATGATTTAATGCGTCAGAAATAATGGCATCTTCATCACTGAATAAGGGTTCAAAAACACCACCATTCGCATCAAAGCAAGCCGCATACAGTATTGTATCTTCTGTGCCTAAAAATTCGGAAATCTTTTTCTCCAACTCTTTATGTATGTCTTGCGTACCGCAAATAAAACGCACTGAACTGAGGCCATAACCACGCTCATCAATTTCTTTTTTTGCCGCTTCTATCACTTTTGGATGGGCAGATAAACCCAGGTAATTGTTGGCACAAAAATTCAAAACCGTTTTGCCACCCACTTCAATTTCAGCACCCTGTTCGCTGGTGATTATTCTTTCGTTTTTATAAAGTCCCGCCTCTACTATTCCTTCTAATTCTTTCCCTATCCTGGTAGCAAAATTTTGATTCATTAGTCGATTTTTTGGTTTGTGCAAACTTACTTTAAAAGAGAGGAACTTTTTGGGTAAAAAATGTTTTTCAACCAGGATAACAAAGTCAAAAAAATATTATTTGAAATAGATGTAACTTTTTGTTTTCATCAAGCGTATAACTGTTAATAAAGCGGATGTTACCTAATTTTACCGATTGATTGTATGACAGAGAAAGAATATAATGACTGCGTGAACCTGTATGCAGATAATGTGTATCGGTTTATTTTAAAAAATCTTCGGCATGAAGATGATGCCAAGGATGTGGTGCAGGCTTCATTTGAAAAGCTTTGGATCAATCGGGAAAAGGTAGAGAATGAACGTAGCAAATCGTATTTATTTACAGTGGCCTATCACCAGATGATAGATCTGATTCGTAAAAATAAAAGGGTAACCCTACAGGATGATTTTTCTTCATCGAAGATGGTTACGAGAGAACCTCAACACAATGTAAAAAAGATATTAAATGAGGCGTTGGCAAAATTGAGTGAGACACAAAGAAGCCTTGTTTTGCTAAAAGATTATGAGGGATATTCTTACGAAGAAATGGCGGTCATTACTTCCTTGAGTGTGAGCCAGGTGAAGGTTTACCTGCACAGAGCGCGGATTCAGTTGAAAAACTATTTGGTAAAACCTGAAAATGTGATTTAAAAATTATGATTAATAAAGACAACTACGAAGAATATTTTTTACTGTACGCCGATAATGAATTATCGGAGGAGGAAAGAATTGAGGTAGAAGTTTTTGTAAAACTTTTCCCTGAGCTGGAAGAAGAGTTTAACATGATAAAGCGCACAGTTACTATTCCTGATGAAAATGTAAGTTTTGATAAATCGTTTCTTTTAAAAGATGAGGTAAGCACTTTTATCAATCTAAATAATTACGAAGAAGTATTTGTTTTATACCATGATAATGAATTGGACGAAAGCAAAAGATCATTGACAGAAAGATTTGTAAATCTTCATCCTGAATTTGAAGATGAGTTTTCACTTTTTGAACAAGCAAAATTTGAGTCAGAATCTGTGGTATTTCCAAACAAAGACTTGCTGTACAGAAAAGAAACTTCAGGAAAAGTGGTTCCTATAAGAGTGTGGAAAATGTTAGCTGCGGCGGTTTTGATAGGTTTTGGTGTGTGGGTAGCATTGCCATTTATTTCATCAAACAAACAAGTTCCTACAGTTGCACTTAATGACAATCAAGTAAAAACAGAAGTTTTAAAACCAGGTTTTGATACAGTTGAAAAAGTGAAGAATGATCCAGTACAAATTGCAGAAGTTACTCCTCGTGAAAGTTCAACAAAAGAAGTGAAAGCCCAAACTGCTACATCGGAAAAACCAACTTTAAAAAATGAATTAGCTGTTGCGACTGTAAAGAAAATTGCAAAACCAAGGTTGGTTGAAAAACAAATTGAACCGAATTATCTTGAAGAAAAGATTAAAAATTTACAAGCAAATGATAATGCGGAATTAGTTGCAATAAATAATATGGATACAAAATCTCCCGGTAAGGAAAGCGGTAAAATTAAAAATATTACCGAACCAAAAGAACTCCATATCGACCAGGTAGATCCGAGAATTCAAACAACTCATTCGGCGCAAGAAGGTTCGTATGCTGACTTTTCGAATGAAAAGAATGATAATGAAAACTATGTTTTTTACAATGTTTCAGCGAGCGAATTTAAGAAAACCAAAGTAGGTGGATTTTTGAAAATGGTAAAAAGAATGGTTGAACGCACTAACCCGATAGCCCAAATATTTGCGGGCAAGGATGATCAGATAGCATCTAAATAATTTTTTAATTCCACCCTTATAAATGTATTATGAAAAAGACAATTTTAATTCTAAGTGTATTATTTGCAGGTATGTCCAGCTATGCACAATCAGATTCTGTACAAGTTGAGAGACACGATGATACCATCCGGATAGGAGGTATGATTATTTTGAAAAAAGGAAATCCCGATGATAAAAAGCGGGTAGTTGTAACTGTCGGCAATAGACGGAAAGAAAATAGTAATTCCAACATTAGTACGTCTTCATTTATTGTGGATCTGGGAATTTCAAATTGGACTGATAAAACAAATTATGCCGCAGCCAATGCCAGTAACGATTTAGTTACCAGGCCGGGTTCGCCTGACATGGCTGGCAATGATTTGAAACTAAAAGGTGGAAAGTCAATCAATGTGAATATTTGGATTGTAGCGCAACGCCTGAACCTGTATAAACATTATGTAAACCTGAAGTATGGTTTTGGATTGGAATTAAATAATTATCGTTTCAAAAGTGATGTAAGTTTTAGTGAAGGTGGTCAAAACCCCTACGTTGCTTCACAGAATATTCCCCATGCTTTTCTGTTTAAAGATTCTATAAGCTTTTCAAAAAATAAATTGGCAGCCGACTATGCAACAATTCCTGTAATGATAAACTTCCGTACCAATCCTGATGATTCAAGAAAAGGAGTAAGTGTGAGTGCCGGAGTTAGTATGGGTTATTTGTATAGCAGTCGCAACAAGCAAAAGAGTAGTGCAAGAGGCAAACAAAAAAATCGTGGTGATTACGATCTTGAAAAATGGAAGTTCTCTTACATAGGCGAATTGGGAATAGGTCCGGTGCATTTATATGGATCTTACAGCCCTAAATCTATTTTTGCAAACGACCTGAACTTTACACCTTATAATATCGGATTACGTTTTAGCAACTGGTAATTTTTCTCTGTTTTAGTTTTTAAGGACAGGCTTTTTGGGCCTGTCATTTTTATTAAAAATAGTTGGGATTGAAAACCACATCTCTAGGAAAAGCCAGTTTGAATTTTTCAAATAAGAGCAGAAGAATTTATATAATTTTGTAATAATAAAAAAACTGTTTTATGAAATATTTCTACTCTTTGATGTTTTTCCTTTTTGTATCTGTTATAGCATTTGCGCAAGCGCCAATGAAAACTACTGCGGAATACAATGGCCAAAAATATCCCTGTTATATCGCAACCTTTAATTTACCTCCTGATGAAACAGAAAAAGTGGTAAAAGACAAAATGAAATCGCAGGGTTACAATCCCGAAAAGTCAAAAGGATTCCTGGTATATAGAAATGTGAAATTGAATGAACTTGATGTGAATGAGAACCAGGATGTCATTTTTAAAATTGAAAGAAAGAGCCGTAAAGAAAAAGACCAAACTGAGCTAACAATGATTGCTGCAAAAGCGGGTGAAATACCTTCAGAGAAAGTGAAAGGGGCAAAAATTGTAGCGGAAGTTACCACTCCGGTAAACAGTGTTACTTTTCTAAATAGTTTTCAATCGGGCATTAACCTCGCATCCTACAATCTGGAGTTGGAGAAAATAACAGACGATGTAGCCAAAGGGGAAAAGGCACAGGAAAATCTAAAAAAGGAACAGTCTAAATTGGAGAAAAAAATAAAAGATTTGCAGGATGATCTGGTAGTAAATCAAAAAGACCAGGAGAAACAAACAGCAGAAATTGCAAGGCAACGCAAATTGCTTGAGGATAAGAAAAGCACACCTCCCGTCAATTAAATATTTATTCTACTCAGGCTTTAAATTCAATTTAATCCATTGAGTCGCTATCATTCGAATTGTTAGGTTCATTTTTTATCATAGCCATTTTCTTAAAACGTAAACTAAG
>JBDSHT010000084.1:0-5228 GCA_039918315.1 Ginsengibacter sp.
TTCTGGTCTCCCGACCAAAGGCTTTCTTCAAAATCTTTCAATGTATCAATTACACTTTCCATCAAAAGGCCTTGCTGAGACTATGTTAGAAATCTTCCCATCTATTTCAACCAATTTAAAATCCTAATCTTTCGATATCAAATATTTATAAAATTCACTGTTGGTAGAAAGAATGATGGAGGTGTTTTTATCAAATGTTTTTTCGAATGATTCCATTGATTTCATGAAGGAATATAGGTTCTTAGATTGCGCTGATTGATTGTACGCACCTGAATAAATAGCTGCCGCTTTTGCATCTGCCTTTCCCTTTATTTCTTCTGCCGTTTTAAATGCTTCAGATTGAATGGCCTTGAGTTCCCGTTCTTTTTCACCATTAATTCTGGATGCTTCTCCCTGCCCTTCCGAGCGGAATTTATCTGCGATTCGATATCTTTCACTCGTCATTCTTTTATACACCTGCCCCTGCACGTCTGCCACATAATTCAATCGTTTAAAACGAAAGTCGAGAATCTCAATTCCCAGATCGGAAGCTCTTTCATTGGCAGATTTCAAAATCATTTTTTCTATTTTTTCACGGCCCACATAAATATGAATTAGGGAATCGCTTAAAGGCTCTGTGATGGTATCCGTCAGTATCGGAGTTCGGTTGCTGGTTCTTACTGTTTCTTCCAAATTATGGTTTGCGATATAATCGCGTGTCTCTCCATCAAGTATATCATCCAAACGCGATTGCGCTCCGCGTTCGTTTGTCAACCTTTTATAAAACTGCAACGGATCTGTAATTTGCCAGCGCGCATACGCATCTACATAAATAAATTTTTTATCCCTTGTAGGTACCTGGTTTGGATCGCCATCCCATTCCAAAAAACGACGATCAAACACATTTACGGTTTGAATAAAAGGGACCTTAAACTGAATACCGGGCAGCGTTACAGCCTTGCCTACCGGTTTTCCAAATTGTGTAATTACTACCTGTTCTTTTTCATTTACAACATACATCGTTTGTGTAATGCCGATAAGAAGTATAATTAAAAGTACAATTGATATAACGAGTTTTCTGTTTGTCATGGTTGCTCCTCTTTGTTAGTTTTTAAATTATCCAGTTTCATTTGCAACAATGGAAGAACGTTGCTCCCACTTTTATCTGTAATTATTTTTTGTCCCAACTGCGGTAACACTTTGGTCATGGTTTCCAGATAAATTCTTTTGCGGGTTACTTCCGGGGCCTTAATATATTCTGTATAGAGATCATCAAAACGCGCCACTTCTCCCAAAGCATTATTGACCCTTTCCAATGCATAACCTTCTGCTTTTTGAATGGTTTCTTTTGCCTGGCCACGGGCTTTGGGTATCACTTTATTATATCCGGATCGCGCTTCATTTATCAGCGTTTCTTTTTCCTGCTGCGCCTGGTTCACTTCATTAAAAGCAGCCTTCACGGGGTCTGGAGGGTTTACATCTTGCAGCACCACCTGGTCTATTCGGATGCCAAGTGTGTATTCATTACTCAGTGCCTGAATCAGCTCCTGTGCTTTGCTGGCAACTTCTGTTCTTCCTACTGTCAGCACTTCATTTACCGTGCGATCGCCCACCACCTGGCGCATGGCAGCTTCTGAAATATCGCGTAATGATTTTTCAGGATTACGAACTTTGAATAAAAAATTATAAGCATTGTCAATGCGGTATTGAACCACCCATTCTACATCCGCCAAATTAAGATCTCCGGTAAGCATCAGTGATTCGCCAAGCGTCTCATCTTTGGTATATGTTGACTGATCTTTAGTACTGGTAGTTCTAAATCCAAACTCCTGTTTCTGTTGTCTTTCCACAGGTATTTTATACAAGGTTTCAAAAAAAGGAATTTTTAAATTGAGTCCGGGCTCAACAGTTCTGGAGTATTTACCATAGCGGGTTATCACTCCCACTTCTTCAGGTTCTATTTGAAAAAATGCAGAAAAGAAAATGATGATGCCGAAAATTATAAGAATAATCTTCTTTATATTTCTTCGGCCTTTGTTCAAAAAATTCATAAAATTCTCCGGAATGTCAAATCCTTCTGGTCGGTACGTGTTCATTTTGTATGTGGTTTAGCTTCGGTAATATTAAGACAGTTTTTAGTTTTCAAAAGTGCATGAACGTACGATTTTTCGGTGGTTCATCCAAGAATTCTTTGATGCAAAAGTTTAAATCTTTCAGAAATATTAAAGTAGGTGTAGGAGATATATTTTTTCAAATGTTTTCAAAAAATATTTATCAAATTGGAGAAGCAAATGAATTTAGAACGAATAGATCAATTGCAATTTTACTTCAGACTTCCGATTGCCTTTAATCTCGTCGAGCGCACTTCCAATCACATTTTTATCTGCATAAATTGTTTGTGCAAAACGGAACCAGGCCGTTAGCTTTTTGGAGATGTCGTAGTTCACATTCAGATAATACCGATAACCCTTATCAAAAAAAACAGGAATAGAATAACTGTATAGTACATCGTTTTCAAATGCATACATTCTGCTGTTGTAACCATCCGTTTCAAAATAACAAAAACGAATATTGCCTGAAAATGGCTTCAGTAAAGGTTTATAGAGAAAATCTACATAGGTCAAAAATCCTGTCCCAGCCTCCTCACCTCGTTTATCAAACCAATTTAATTCTACACGTGAGCGAAGCGTGATCGTTTTGTCCAGTTTAAAATTCATTTGTGTCCGCCATCCCTGTTTAGGTTTATTAACCAGTGGATTCATAACTTCTTCCAGTGGATTATAATTGATAGCTTTATTTTCCACTTTATATCTTGAATAAATTTCAACCTCTTTATTAGGTTTATAGGTTAACTGAAACATATAATCATTACCCGTTGAAGGCCCGTCAGTCCTAAACTTGAGCCATGGGAACCGATAAAAATCTGCATAAGCATCGACTCTGATAAAGTTGGTTGGCCGGATGGTAATGCCTGTGTAAAAACCACTTTCATTATTTGGATATGTGTTTTCTGTAAACGCATTTCCATTTAAAGATTGATAGCCCGGTGAAATTTTTCTGTACAAAAAACTCATATCCACACTGGATTGTGGGCTTATGGCAAGTCCGTTCACGAATGCTTTGTAAAGCCTTTCGTCAACTGCGGCCTCACCAAAAAAATGTAAATTTTTAAATGTATAGCTGTAATCAACACTATAATTTCCGGCACGTTTTCCGGTGAGCGCATACTTGTTATACAACAAGTCTCTTTTTTGAATTGCTTTGTCAAATTGATAATGAACCGCATTAAAACCCACATGAATTTTTTCTGTAGAATAGTTTGCATTACCTCCTAAAGTAAATTGCTTTTGTGCATTTTTATTTTCCAATTCGGTAGCTGTCCTGTGGTAACCTGAAATATTAAAAGACGAAATGTGCTCTTCATCATCCACGCTATCCATCTCAATATTTGCATCTATCTTTCGATAGCTCGCAAACATAGTTCCTTCCCATTTATTTTTTTGAAGCGTAATACCGACTCCCCGATTAAATAAAATTTCACCCGCCGAATTGTAAGGCCTTAGCACGTCTGACTGCCTTTTAATATTTAATATTTCTGCTCCCTTGCCAAATGAAAGGCTTTGCCATTGTGTAAGTCCTTGCCCCAGATTGATAGAAAAATCACCGATAGCCAGTGATTTAATTACCCCAAGATTTCTTATAAAAAAATGTGCAGAGTAAAAATCAAATCCTTGCTTTTGCGCATTTTTAAAAAACGATTCGCCTGCATCTTTTTCAGCAGTGAATCCAAATTGCATTGAATTTTTAAACTTATACTTATAGCGAACTAAAAGTTTTTGAGGGCTCCCATCATAGTGACTGCCACTATCTTTTAAATATCCTGCTGACTTTTCCAGCACCTGCGTAGATCTCACTAATAATGTTTGGTCCCCATTATGAAAGCGGCTCGACAACGAATTGAAAAGAATAATTTTTTCCGAAACGGTGATGTAAGGAAGTATTCTTTTTATCAAAAAAATATCCCAGCCGGGGATTGCCTGCAATTCATAAATATCAATGAAGTTGCCAAATATTTTTCGGTAGCTAAGCAAATTAGAAATCTGCAAAGGTGTGAGTAACCGAATTTGCTGGAGCAAACCTTCATCGGCATAATTAAGATTGAGCGGCTCCTTTAAAAAATGTTGCATCTCCTGTAAATACGCATCATCTTCTGTGATGGCATCTTCATTTGCTTGCGTAAGATTTTCCAATTGCTGCTCCACTACCGGTGGAATCACCACTGGTGGCTTCTCCTGTGCACAAACAATATCTACATGACTGATGGCTGATAGAAGAAAACAAACAGAATTGATCAAAAATATTTTGCTAATTGTTTTCAATTTCTGAGGATTTGAAATTTACAATCAACATCAATCCGGGGCTGAAACCCAGGTGTGGATGATAGCTGGCACTCACGTCCAGACGTAAATTATTCCAGCTAATTCCCGCGCCGGCAAAAGGAGAACCATTATCGGATGTGATACCGGCTCTTGCAAAAAATTGCTTTTCAAAATTGTATTGAACTCCGGCGCTGACGTTCACAGGTATATTTTCCGACTTGATAATTTCGGCGGAAATCATAAAGTTTTCACCGGCTTCATAACCCAAACCAAATTTGTAAATAGCGCTTAATTTCTCATCATTAGTTTTAGATAATTTTCCACCAACAGGATTGTAAAAATCAATCCCTGCGTGAAGTTTATCCGTCAGATGTGCGATTGCTCCAATCTCAAAATTAATAGCCGACGAAGTTTGGTAGGAAGGAATACGAAAAGAGTAATAATTAAATTTCACACCGATGTCTAATTTGCTGCCGAGGCTTCGTGAATATGCAATTCCTAACTGCGACTCATTATAATATTTATATCCAAAATAATCTGCCTGAAATCCAAAGTTGCCTTGATTGGTGGGCAAAGAGAATGCTGCAGAATACATATTGGTGGCTGCCAATAAAAACCTTTGCTCTCCATAAACGCCCAATGAAATATTTTTTATTTGTGCGAGTGCCGCAGGATTTGAAGCAAAGGAAAAAACATCTGTATGATTCAAACTGTATGCGCCCATTCCCGTGTATGGCGCTGCCACAGGACGTTTCAATGATTGCGCTTTCAATCCAATCATCAAAACCATAAATGCATAAAAAAGAAATATCTTTCTCAAAGCATTGTTTTAGTTATAAACTAAATATATAATTTAAAATTCAGCTTATA
>JBDSHT010000085.1:0-15218 GCA_039918315.1 Ginsengibacter sp.
CAATGAAACATAATTTCTTCTCAAAACTAACACTGGTATGCTTTATCGCTTCGCTGTTTGCATTGCCTTCATTTGCACAGAAAAGTAAAAAACCAAAAGTGCCGGTCGTAACAATCGTAACCGGGCAACAGGACCGTGAGTACTGGAGCAAGTTGCTGTATAAAATGGCCTATCCTGTTGTACACAGCATTGGCCAGGGCACATTGCACCGGGATCTTCCATTGGAAACTGGTCCAAAATATAATTTGAATTTGAAAGCGGTTACTTACACTGAAGCCGTTGGCAGAACAATGGCAGGAATTGCTCCCTGGTTAGAACTGCCTGATGATGCAACCGAAGAAGGTAAACTCAGAAAAACATTGCGGGTGGAATTACTAAAAGGATTGCCTAATCTGGTAAATCCCAACCATCCCGATTACATAAATTTCAGGACCGAACAGCAACCCATTGTGGATGCTGCATTTATTGCGCAGGCTTTTTTAAGAGCGCCAACACAGTTATGGCAACCGCTGGATGAAAGAACAAAACAAGGTTTCATCACCGAATTTAAATCATTGCGTAATCGTAAAGCATCGTACAGTAATTGGTTATTATTTTCTGGAATTACTGAAGCATTTTTAATGCAAATAGGCGAAGAGTACGACCCTGCAAGGATTGATATTGCTTATCGTAAATTTAAAGAATGGTATGTAGGCGATGGTTTTTATAGTGATGGCGAAAAATTTTCCATGGATTATTACAACTCTTATGTAATTCACCCTATGCTGGTGGATATGATGAAAGTGATGGTGGAAAAATCAAAAATGATAACACAGGCAGATTATAACCTTGCAGTAAAAAGAATGGTACGTTATGCAGAGTTGCAGGAGAGAATGATTTCGCCCGAGGGAACTTATCCGGTTATCGGCCGCTCAATCACCTATCGCACGGCCGCTTTCCAGGCACTGGCAGAGGTTGCATTAAATCGTCAACTTCCCGAATCGGTAAGCCCTGCTCAGGTTCGCTGTGCATTAACTGCAGTGATGAAAAGAATTTTTGAAGCACCTGGCACGTTCAGTGAAACCGGCTGGTTGCAACTGGGCTTTGCCGGGCATCAACCGGAGGCAGCAGATCAATACACCAGCACGGGAAGTTTGTATATGGCAACTCTAGGTTTTTTGCCATTAGGATTACCGGCCACCGATGATTTCTGGACATCACCTGCGGCAGACTGGACATCAAAAAAAGCATTCAGTGGTCAGCCAATAAAAAAAGATTATAAAGTTGAATATTAAAAAGCGAATTAGGCAATCGCACGGTTGCCTAATTTTTATTAACTTTGAATTCTATCATTATGAAAAAGTTACTAATTATTTTATTGTTGATGGGTTGCTTCACCCTCATCCATTTTACCGCAGATGCGCAGTGCTCTATTTGTAATAAGACAGTTATGCAAATGGGTGCTAAACCCGCCCAGGGTTTTAATACAGGAATTCTTTATCTAATGTTCATTCCGTATGCTGCGGTAGGACTTATTGGATACAAATGGTGGAAAAGTCGTAGAGGTGTTGAGTAAATAAATCACCCTATAATTCGTTACATTGAATACTTTTTTATATACCTGTAAAGATTAAATTGTTCATTTTCTATTTGCTTCGCAATTTCAATTCTTACTATTTTTTTATCTATCCCTCTCATCTTTTCATTCTGAATTAATGTCCAGGCTTTTAGTGCCAGCAAATCAATTTTCATTTCGCTTTTAGCATTTGTTTCCGAATTCTTAATGACTTGATAGAGCTCCGCTACACCCGTTTTTTCCGACGCGATTGTTTTTAAAATGGGTATTTTATTACTTGATTTATTATAAACCGGTCCCAGCATTTTTTTTAAATTATTGTAAAAAGTATCAGCTCCGGGACGGTCAAATTTGTTAATCACAAAAATATCAGCGACTTCCATCAGCCCTGCTTTCATCGTTTGAATAACATCTCCTCCTTCGGGCACCAGCATTACTACAGTAATGTCTGCCAAGCCAGCGATATCAACCTCACTCTGCCCCACACCCACCGTTTCTATAACCACATAATCAAAGCCAGCCGATTTTATAAAATCTGAAATTTCAATAATTTTTGGGTGAAGCCCACCCAGCGCTCCACGACTTGCCAGTGAACGGATAAAAACATCCGGATGATTATACCATTCGCTCATTCGTATTCTATCTCCGAGCAAAGCACCCATATTAAATGGTGAAGAAGGATCTACGCAAAGTATTGCCACCTTTTTATTGTCCTTTATCATTTCACCAATCAATGCGTCAGTTAGCGAACTTTTTCCTGCTCCGGGAGCTCCTGTGATTCCGATAATTTTAGCAGAAGAATTTTGAGTCTGCATTAAAAGATCGGCGTAGCCTTCCACTTCATTTTCTATCATAGAAATGGAGCGGGCCAGCGACCTGAAGTGATTTTTTAAAAATGGTTCTCTCTCTGACACATTCATTTATTTATTCAAAAATAGAAGATTTATTATAGAGTAGGCAGTAATAGCAATGTGCAAAAGGCCCATATCTTTTTACAAGAAATTTATTTTGCCGTTGAAATTATTTCAATACTTGATTTGTTTAATTTTCATTGGTTAAATTTATAAAGCTAAACACCTAAATAGAATGACCAACTTCATACCTATATTTCCTTTATCGATTGCGGTATTTCCGCATGAGTCTTTAAACCTCCACATTTTTGAACCAAGGTATAAGCAATTAATTACAGAATGTTTGCGACTCCAAAAGCCTTTTGGGTTGCTGGTTGTCATCAATAATAAGATGATGGAAATGGGTACATTGATAGAAATAAAAGAGGTTTCTAAAACTTATGAAACTGGTGAGATGGATATTAAAACGAAGGGGATAAAAGTATTCCGGATGTTGGAATATCTCGATGAAATACCTGAAAAATTGTATTCCGGCGCCATTGTAAATTATCCTGAAAACCATGAGCACGGCAGGCGTACGCTCATTAACACACTCATTAAATCGGCTAAATTATTACACAAAATTCTTCACGTTACTAAACCATTTTCCAAAAATGAAGAAGAATTGTGGAGTTATGATATAGCCCATCATGTAGGACTTACATTGCAAGAGGAATATGAATTTCTTACCTTAACGAATGAATTGCAACGCCAGGAATATTTAAAAAGACACTTAGCGAAAGTGATACCTGTTGCGGCTGAAATGGAATCATTAAAAGAAAAAATAAAATTGAACGGACATTTTAAAAACATTTCAGGTTTCAATATTTCCTGAAGAAATCCGATGCATTTTAGCAAGCCAGCAAGAGTTTTCTAAAAATGAAAATTCCAGCCGGGGAAATATTATTTTTTAATTATTTCCCCAGGAACCATTATTTTTCAGGCCTGAAAATCTCTTTATATTTTGAATCCTGTCACACTTTGTTTTGATTTTGGTAATACCCGGCTGAAATGCGGGATTTTTAATGATGATGTTTTAGAGGAGGTATTACAATTAGAAAATGACAGCTCTGCAACTATTGAAAAACTGTTGGATGAGCATAAACCTCAGTTTACCATTTTGTCTTCAGTTATCAATCATGATGAAGCCATTGAAAAAATTTTAGCAAAAAGATCTGCTTTTATAAAACTGGATGCCACTACCAAATTACCATTTACCACACCGGTTCCTAAGCCTGAAACCATTGGTGCAGACAGGCTTGCGCTCTGTGCATTTGCTTCGCATTTTTACAAAGGGAAAAATGTTTTGGTGATAGCCCTGGGCACTTGCATTACTTATAATTTTATAAATAAATTCAGCAGTTTCACCGGCGGCAGCATTTCTCCCGGTATGGAAATGAGGTTTAAATCACTCAATGACCTTACGGCCAAATTGCCTTTAGTGAAAGTGGATTGGAATTTCCCCTTAATCGGGTATGATACCAAAACCAATATTTTGAGTGGAGTAATTTTGGGAATGGCTGCCGAAATCGACGGAATCATTAATGAATACCAAAATAAATTTGAGAATTTTAACGTGCTTTTAACCGGTGGAGATACAGCCAATTTTGTGCGGCACCTGAAAAGCAAGATATTTGCCGACCCCTATTTGATTCTAAAAGGGCTATATGCAATCAGCAAATTCAATCATGATAGTAAAACATAAACTCACCTGCTTACTGCTGGCCGCTTTACCGCTGTTTTGCTTTGCACAGGAAAATTCCCCTTATTCAAGATATGGAATTGGTAACATTGTTCCTCAGGGAAATATCGCCAACCGTGCGATGGGCGGCATTTCTGCAGCCATTGCTGATGCTATTACCGTGAATACGGTTAACCCTGCGGCCTTTGCTAATTTGTCCAACACTACTTTGGATATAGGTTTGGAATATAATGGTAGAAATCTTAGAAGCCTTAATCCTGTTGGTTCCTATAAATCGAACAACGGAATTATTTCTTATCTGCAAATGGGTTTGCCGTTGTTGAACGGAAATAAAAAAGCATTCAAAAACAGAACATCGTGGGCGATGACTTTTGGTCTAAAACCAATTACAAAAATCAATTACAAAATTCAGAGCGCCTCATTCAGTGCCAATGACAGTGTTAGTACATTGTATGAAGGGAGCGGCGGACTCAATGAAGCATTTATAGGTACTGCCTTGAAGGTTAAGGATTTTAGTGTGGGTATTACTACTGGTTATCTTTTTGGAGAAAAAGATTACAATAGCCAGATTGGTTTTAATAATGATACCCTGTTATACCAAAAAGCTAATTATGAAAATAAGACACGCTTTGGTGGAATGTTTTTAAATGTAGGTGTTCAATATGCAGCCAATCTTAAAAATGGGGTACTTCGATTTGGTGCTTACAGCAAGTTGAAAAAAAGTTATACGGCCTCCCGTGATGTGTCAGTTAGCACTTTTAATTTTGACGCTGATGGTGCTGAAACTACTATCGATAGTGTATATAGCAGTACAAGCGAAAAAGGAAAAGTTCAATTGCCGGCAACTTTTGGTGGTGGCTTTTCGGTAGAGAATAGTAATTTATTGTTTGGTGCAGATTTTGAAACCACCCAGTGGGATGACTACCGTTTCTTCGGGCAAAAGGACATGGTTAAAAACAACTGGACGGCCAAAGCAGGAGTTCAATATTTTCCGGCAACCGTTGGCTCTAAAGGATATTTTAGTTTTGTGAAATACAGGGCCGGCGTGTCTTTCGGTAATGATTATATTTCTGCTGATGGCAACCTTCCGGTTTATAGCGTTAGTGTTGGTGGTGCTTTTCCTTTAAAATTAAAGCGTAGTTTTTATGACCTTCAAACCAGCATTATGAATATTGCGTTTGAATATGGAAAGCGTGGAAACAAGTCGAATAATATTACAGAAAGCATTTACAAAATAAGTGTTGGATTCTCGCTAGGCGACGTTTGGTTTCGCAGACAGAAATACGATTAATCTTTCATGATTGGGTTTCCATATAATTTCACTTTATGAAAAGCAACTCATTTTTAAAAATATTTTCAATAATAACAGCCCTTCTTACAGGCTGTTTTTTTTTAGTATCCTGCGAAAATTCTTTGAAAGATCTTGAGCGGTTTTCAGGAAGTAAAAAGATCGGAATAGAGGAAGCCAAAGGAGTGACTATAATTTATTCTCTCGGGGAAAAAACATCCGCTAAATTAACCGCTCCGTTAATGCTTCGTCATCAGGAAGCCACTCCATTTCTGGAATTTACAAAAACAGTTCATGCCGATTTTTTTGATGATAGTCTGCGCGTAGAAAGTAAACTCGATGCGCACTATGCAAAGTATTTTGAAACAGAAAGTAAAGTTTTTCTAAAGGATAGTGTGGTGGTTTTTAATGTGCAGGGCGATACACTTTATTGCCAGGAGCTATACTGGGATAGAAACCGAACGGGCAGTGAATTTTATACCGATAAACCCGTTAGGATTAGAACCCGCACTCATTTGCTTGATGGTGATGGATTAGATGCACCGCAGGATTTTAAAACCTGGCATTTAATAAATGGCAGGGGAATTGTGAGAGTACCTTCATCAGAATTTCCGCAATAGTTTTTTACTAAAGTCGTAAAATCTTCTTCTTATCTTTCATCAAATCAATAAAAATGGAATACAGGTATTTAGGTAAGTCAGGTTTGCAATTAAGTGTGTTGAGCCTGGGAAGTTGGATTAGTTTTCAGAAACAAATAAATGATAAAGTTGCTGATGAGTTAATGGGACTTGCTTATGATAACGGGATCAATTTTTTTGATAATGCCGAAACCTATGCAGATGGAGAGAGTGAAAAAATGATGGGCCGTGTTTTAAAAAAGAAGAAGTGGGATCGTACTTCTTATCTACTTTCATCAAAAGCATATTTTGGCTGCCACGGAAAAAATGCAAAACCGAATCAAACAGGATTAAGCCGCAAACACATCATAGAAGCGTGTGATGAAGCATTGCAACGGCTCCAGGCTGATTATCTCGACCTTTATTTTTGCCACCGGCCCGATAAAAATACTCCCATTGCTGAATCGGTGTGGGCGATGAATACTTTATTGCAACAAGGAAAAATTTTGTACTGGGGCACCAGCGAATGGAGTGGAGTAGAAATTATGAATGCACATAGAGTGGCTGAGAAATATAATTTAATTGGTCCCACGATGGAGCAACCTCAATACAATTTATTCGAGCGTGAGAAAGTAGAGAAGGATTATTCCAACATTTATGATACTGTGGGATTAGGAACCACAATATGGAGTCCCCTGGCTTCGGGGTTTCTTACCGGCAAATACAATGATGGAATTCCTAAAGATTCCCGTTTTGCTCTTGAAGGTTTTTCATGGTTATCGGGGCGCTGGATTTTGGATGATAAAATTAAAAGAGTAAAAAAGCTAAGTGCATTGGCAGAAAAACTTGGTGTTACCACGGCTTCTCTGGCTATTGCATGGTGCATTAAAAATCCGAATGTGACTACCGCAATATTGGGAGCTACTAAAAAGAAGCAATTGCTGGATAATTTAAAATCAATTGAGGTTATGGAGAAACTTACTCCCGAAATAATGGAAAGCATTGAAAAGATAATGGGAACCAAACCGAAGGTGGTGCAGAATTAATTATAAAATTTTTCTAAAAAAATAAACAATCATTTTTTAATCTATAAAATCAAAAATTATGAGTAAGTACGCAAATGCGGAATGGCAGGGAGCCAAAGAAGGTACAGGTACCATTTCCACAGAAACAAAAGCATTAGACAAAGCGCCCTTCACATTTGCCACACGATTTGGCGAAGCCAAAGATGGCACTAATCCTGAAGAGTTAATAGCTGCTGCACATGCAGGCTGTTTCTCTATGAAGTTCGCAATTGTTTTGAGCGAGGCAGGTTTTACCGCTGATAAAATTGAAACCAAATGTGATATCACTTTTGGGGCGGGAGCTATTTCAAAATCTCACCTTACAGTGAGAGCAAAGGTGCCGGGCATCAGCAAAGAAAAATTTGATGAGTGTGCAAAAGACGCTAAAGAAAATTGCCCGATTTCAAAATCATTGAGCTCAAATATGGAGATATCAATGGACGCTTCTGTAGAATCGTAATTGAACCGATCGCATAAAAAAAAATCCCGGTGACATTAATTTGTTACCGGGATTTTTTGTAATCAACTTTTAAAAAATTATTTCAAAAATTGAAATCCAATTCTAATTGGTCATGTCTTTACCGATCTCATCTATTTCATCGATGTTGCCAATTCCTTTGGGGTTTGGTCCGTATTTATTGATTCCGAAAGTACTGTCAGTGCATAAAAGAACTAACAACCAAATAGCTCCTGCCAGTGGTATGAGTATTATCAAAAAGTACCAACCGCTTTTGTTGGTATCGTGAAGACGCCTGACAGTAACAGCAAGGCCGGGTAAAAATACTGCAAGGCTATAAAAAAGATAAACGTAGCCATAGCCTAAAGAAACTGACTCGCCTCCAATGGCCATGGAAAAAGTCGTCCCTAACATTCTATCTATAATGGCTGCAACAATTGTGGCAATCATACTGAATAATACAAAATACCAATATTCGCTTCGCCTTGCCCTTCCTGTGAAAGTTGCATAGTTTTTTAATACCGAAATGTAGTAGTGCATTTGTTTTGGTTTTAGGTTGGTCAAAATTTGACAATACAATATAGATGTCGCAATCCATATTTAAAATAGCCACCAGAAAAAACTTTTATTAAACATTTGTTTAGTTTTAAACAAGTGTTTAACTTCGCCCTCTTTTTTAAAATCATGGATACAAAAGAAACAATTATTCAATCGGCGATTGACCTGTTTAGTACCAAAGGTTATGATGGTGCTTCAGTCCGCGACATAGCGTCCCACGCGAACGTGAACGTCGCCATGATCAATTATTATTTCGGTAGTAAAGAGGGGTTGTTTGAAAGCATCGTGGAATTCAGAGCTTCCTATCTGAAAGGAATTTTTGAAGAACTGATCAACAATGACGAATTGAGTTCTATTGAAAAAATAGATATAATCATTGACCGCACCATTGAAAGAAAATTTACCGGGCTTCCATTTCAGCATTTACTTCACCGGGAGTTGGCGCTTACAAACAGGCCTCAATTGAAAGAAGCCATCAGTGATATTTTATTAAAAAATATGAACGTCGCCAAAAAAATTATTCAATCCGGTATCAACAATGGAGAGTTCAAGTCCGTTGATGTGGAACTTACGCTCACCACTTTATTAGGAACGATTCATTATTTGTTGACCTCCGATATCATGTGCAGAAAAATTTTAGGTAAGCAAAAAGGTTTTGACCCTGCTAATAATAAGAAGCTAAAAGAACGGCTAAGTGTTTACACAAAAAAATTAATGCGGGATCATTTATTGAAATAAAAAAACAAAGTATGAATGTTAGTTTAAAATATTGCGCTTCTAAAAAGAGATTGGTTTTGGGTGTTTTGTTTTTATTATTTTCAGTTCACCATGTGAATGCACAAACCGCCACGTCACTCACTTTGCGGGAAGCTATCGACTTGGGATTAAAAAAAAGCCACGTCCTAAAAGCATCCTCTGCAAGAAACGATCAGGCTGGTGCAATAGTGCAGCAGGCAATGGATAATAAGTTGCCGAATGCCTCCATCTCCGGCTCTTATCTGCGTTTGGCGCACCCTGATATTTCATTAAAAACAAAAGCTTTTAATGGAGGATCAGATTCTTCGTCCCGGTCAGGAAGTATTCCTAACGTGAACCAGGCGATGTATGGAATTGCAAATATTTCTTATCCAATATTTACCGGAGGTAAAATAAAATATGGGATAGAATCCGCAAAATTTTTACAAAAGGCAACATTGCTTGATGCAGACAATGATAAAGAATCTGTGATCCTGAATATTATAAATGCTTACGTAAATTTTTATAAAGCATCGGTTACGGTAAATGTGGTTAAAGAGAATCTTGCACAGTCGCAGGTGCGTGATTCTGTATTTTCAAGGCTTGAACAAAACGGCTTGCTGGCAAGAAATGATTTGCTGAAAGCGCAATTGCAATCTTCCAATATTTCTTTATCTCTTCTTGATGCTGAAAGCAATTTAAAAATTGCCGGTATCAATTTGGGCCTTTTACTTGGAGTATCTGAGCACAGCCAGTTTATCCCAGACACACTTGCTTTTCAAAAACATTTTGCGCTCAAAACTTTAGATACCTACGAACAACTTGCTTCGCAGAACAGGAAAGATATGCAGTCACTTTCTTATCGCGAAAAAGCGGCAAACAGTGCTATCAGCCTGGCCAAGGCAAGTAAGTACCCGTCCATTGCATTAACCGGAGGCTACGTCGCCGCCAATATACCAAAGGTGCTCACCATTGTAAATGCAGTAAACATTGGTATTGGTGTAAAATATGATATTGCTTCTTTATGGAAATCAAAAGCAAATATTGTTCAGGCAAAAGCACGGGTAGAAGAAACGATTGCGAATGAAGCCCAATTATCGGATGCAGTAAAACTTGAGATAAATAATCAGTTTGAAAATTATTTGCTAAGCCGCAGGAAAATTGAAGTGTATGAAAAAGCCATTGTTCAGTCTGAAGAAAATTACCGGATTACGAAAAATAAATATGACAATGCGCTTGTAAATACTACCGATCTACTGGATGCAAATGTATTATTGCTTCAGTCAAAGATCGAACTCGCAGTGGCGAAAGCTGATGTGCTACTAGCTTACGGCAAGTTATTAAAAGCAACAGGAACTTTAACTCCGGATTTTTAAAAAGAAACGGGAAAAGAAATACAATAAATATTTTTATAAAAAAGCAATTACAATTTATGCAATCCAATAAAGAAGATTCCACAGAAAAAGTTGAAAAAACGGAGATCAAAACTCCTGAGCCTCCTAAAAAGCGCAGCAAAGTATTTTTGATAATTCTTATTGCGATGGTGATAGTAGGAGGGTGGTTTGGAATCTCAAAATACACCTACTCCCTTCATCATGAAGACACAGATGATGCTCAAATTGAAGCCGATATTTTGCCCGTTATTCCGCGGGTATCTGGTTATGTAAAAGAGGTGCGTGTTGGCGATAATCAATTAGTAAATGCAGGCGATACGCTTATCGTTATTGATGATCGTGATCTTCAAATAAAATTGAAAGAAGCAGAAGCGGCGTTAGCAACATCAAAGCAAAATGTAGAAGCAAGTCGTGCAAATACGGCAGCAGCCAGATCTAATATTGCTACAACAAACGCGGGTGTTTCTACAATAGATGCGCAAATTGAATCTGCGAAGATCAGCTTGACCAGAGCGTCTCAGGATTATCAACGTTATGCAAATCTGATACAGGATCATTCTATTACCCAACAACAATTTGAGCAGGCGCAGGCCTCAAAAGATCTTGCAGAAAAGCAACTTCTTATTTTGCAACAACAAAAAAAACAGGCGAGCAGCCAGACCGGCGTTGCCACTTCACAATCCAGTGCCACAGCAGAAAGCATTGGTGTTGCTGAATCTATTGTGAAGCAAAGAGAAGTGGATGTTGAGAATGCAAAATTGAATCTTTCCTATACCGTTATCACCGCTCCCGAAGCAGGCAGGGTATCAAAAGTGAATGTGCATCCGGGACAATTGTTGCAGGCAGGGCAATCCACTTTTAATATTGTTCATACCTCAGGTCTTTGGGTAGTGGCTAATTTTAAAGAGACCCAATTGCGTAAAATGGCCATCGGGCAAAAAGTTTCAGTGCATGTGGATGCGTTTCCTAATCATGAATTTCCGGCAAGCCTTACATCTTTTTCTCCGGCTACTGGTGCTAAGTTTTCTTTACTGCCACCGGACAATGCGAGTGGCAATTTTGTGAAAGTGGTGCAGCGTCTTCCTGTTAAAATAGAATTTGAAAATCCACAGGATTCGTTGTTAAAGAGATTGACTCCCGGCATGAATGTAACAGTAGATGTTCATCTTAATTAATCCGTTTCAGAAAGTAATAGTATGATGCAATTACAACAGGATTCCCTAGTAGAATATGGAGCGCGGCGCGTGATCGTAACGATTACGGCTGTACTATGTGCACTGCTGGAGATTGTGGATACTACGATTGTAAATGTGGCGCTGAGCGACATGAAAGGTAATATGGGCGCTACTCTTACGGAGATAGGTTGGGTAGTAACAGCTTATGCAATCGGTAATGTAATCATTGTTCCGATGACGAGTTGGCTGAGCCAGCAGTTCGGACGCAGAAATTATTTTGCGGCATCCGTCATGATCTTTACGTTCTTCTCTTTTATGTGTGGTAATGCCACAGGAATTTGGGAATTGGTTGCGTTTAGGTTTTGCCAGGGATTGGGTGGCGGTGCACTTTTAGTAACCTCACAAACAATTATTACCGAAAGTTATCCGATTCAAAAGCGCGGAATGGCACAGGCAATTTACGGGCTTGGGGTAATTATTGGTCCTACACTAGGGCCGCCATTGGGTGGTTATATTATTGATCATTTTAGCTGGCCTTATATTTTTTATATCAACATTCCGATTGGTATTATGGCCACTTTACTTACGCTGCAATTTGTGCGAAGTCCTAAGTTTAAAAATAAAACCGCTACCCGCCACATTGATTTTTTAGGAATTATTTTACTTGCGATTGCGGTGGGTTCGCTCCAGTATGTTTTGGAGAAAGGGCATGATGATGATTGGTTTAATGATAATGTGATTATCCTTCTGTCTGTGACAGCGGTACTGGGGATTTTCTTTTTTATCTGGCGTGAGCTTACTTATAAAAATCCAATTGTAGAATTGCGCGTTCTTAAAAATGGAAACCTGCGAGTCGGTACTATATTGTCATTCCTGTTGGGATTTGGTTTGTATGGATCCACGTTTATCGTACCTCTTTATACTCAATCGGTTTTGGGATGGACAGCATTGGATGCGGGCATGCTTTTTATTCCCTCGGGAATTGCGACCGCTTTAATGATGCCCGTTATCGGTCGCGCCATCCAGGGTGGAGCAAAGCAGCAATATCTGATTGCCGGCGGCTTATTTATTTTCTTTGTATATAGTTTTTGGTGTTTTAAAATCCTTACTCCGGATACACCAGAAGCCGCTTTCTGGTGGCCGCTTATTGTTCGCGGACTTGGATTAAGTATGTTGTTTATTCCGGTCACGACGTTGGCATTGTCATCACTTCATGGCGAGCAAATAGGCCAGGGTGCTGCGTTTACAGGTATGATGAGACAGCTCGGCGGATCTTTCGGCATAGCCGTAATCACTACTTTTTTATCAAGACAAAATATGGTGCATCGCGTGGACCTGGTAAGTAAATTGGATGTGACAGACCCGCAGGTTCAGCAAAGAGTATCGATGATGCAACAGGCATTTGTTGCCAAAGGCAATACCTCCGACCGGGCTTTGCAGATGGCTCATCAGGCATTGGATTACACAGTGACCAAGCAAAGTGCAGTACTCTCTTACATGGATGCGTTCCTGTATATCGGGGTGTTGTTTTTAATTTGTATTCCATTTGTTTTATTGGTAAGAAATAGTCGCAAAAAGAAAATTAATATTGCAGAAGCGATGCACTAATCTTTGCATTGTAAAGCCAAAGAATAAAAGTTCTCGTATATATTAACAAACTAAGAATTAGTATTTTTTACATCATAACATCTGCACAATTATATTTGCATAATAAAAAATAAGGCATCCGTTGGCTACAACTACAGAAAGAAAGGCGTTTTTCAAGAAGATCCGTGGAGGTGAATCAGAAGGTGGAGAAATGAGTTTCATCGATCACCTTGAAGTGTTGCGTTGGCATTTAGTTCGTTCTGCAGCGGTGCTTGTAGTGATTGCAATTGGTGTGTTTGTATATGTTGACTGGATATTTGACAATATAGTTTTTGCTCCTGCCCGTCACGATTTTGTTACCTACACAGGGCTTTGTAATCTCAGTCACAATCTTCATTTAGGCGACGCCCTTTGTATGCCTCCCATCGATATTCAATTGTTAGGAAGCACTGTGAGCGGTCCTTTCATGTCAGCCATCAGTATTGCATTTATGGGAGCAGTCATCATTGGCTTCCCTTATTTTTTGTGGGAACTGTGGCGTTTTATTAAACCTGCTTTATCAAAAAAGGAAATAAGTTATGCCAGAGGAAGTATAGGATGGGTTTCATTATGCTTTTTCTCAGGCGCCGCATTTGGATATTTTTTATTGGCACCTTTCACTTTTAATTTCCTGGCAAATTTTCAATTAGGCACGTTAGGTGTCTATAAATATTTGCCAACACTCGATGATTATATAGACACATTAACCTCTCTTATTTTGGGTTGCGGTATTGCATTCGAATTGCCGGTATTAGCGTATGTACTTTCTAAGTTGGGTATCATTACTCCCAAGTTTTTAAGAACCTATCGTAAATATGCGTATGTTATTATTTTAATTGTAGCCGCAGTTATTACACCCTCTCCGGACTGGACAAGTCAAACCATTGTAGCCGTGCCTCTTATCTTATTATATGAGATTAGCATCTTCATCAGCAAGCGCGTAGATGTACAAAAGGCAAAGGAAGAAGCCCAATGGGATTAGTACTTATATCAGTAAAATCAATATCAAATAAAAGTTAAAAGAACATAGAATTGGTGAAATAATTTTGTTGTGGGTGGCGTTTAAAATAAATTGCAGTAAGCCTGAAACAAAATGAAAACAACCGTCCTGCCAATTAGCTTGGGAATATTTTTTTCTTCATTATTCCTGTCAATTATTCCTGGAGTTCCTACGCATACAATTTCTTTTTCGGATTCAATAAAACCGACAAAAGACAACCCTTACTATATCATTATTTCTAAAAAAAATTATGAGTTAAAAGTGTACGATGAGGAGGGATGGTATGCAACGTACCCATGTGTTTTTGGAAGCAATGATCTTCGTGATAAATATAAAGAGGGAGATAAAAGAACTCCGACCGGACAGTTTAAAGTGTTACTAAAAAAGAGCAATGCGAAGTGGGCTTTCGAACTTTTATTGGATTACCCAAATGAAGAGAGTCGGCAAAAATTCAGGCAACGTATCGCTCGCGGTGAAATTCCTGCAAACTCCAGGATCGGCGGTGGTATTGCCATTCACGCTACGCGACCACAGGAAGAATGGACCGTTGATTATTATCAAAACTGGACGGATGGATGCATCTCTTTAAAATATTCCGAAGCGAAAGATTTGTATAGTTACATCATGGTGGGCACTCCGGTTACGATTACGGATTAGGAAAATTGAATTGCTTAAATCTTTTATTTCAAAAAGATTTTATGAAATAATTTTTCTTTAGTAGGTGTGCGATGTATGAAAGGACTTGAGTATATTCAATAATTTTATTGGCGCTATCAATTATGTCCTCTACAAGAAGTTTAGGCTCACGCTTAGACATAAATAATTTCAGCTTCTATTTGATTAAAATATTTTGGCTTAACACCATTTTTTGAGACTAAATCAACTTTGTTATTGAGTTTACTTTCTATGTAGTCTGCAAGATCAATAAATTCTATTCCGATAGGCTTACTGAAATCAACTATAATGTCGACATCGCTTTTGTCAGTAAAATCCTCCCGAACAATTGAGCCGAATAAACCAATTGAGTTGACAAAATACTTCTCTGTCAACTCGGGTTTAAGTTGAGTTAATATTTGACCCGTCCTGAAAAAAGTTGTCTGGTTAATAATATAATCCTGTTATTAGTTTACTAAGATAATTCATCCTGTTATAGGTTG
>JBDSHT010000086.1:0-17421 GCA_039918315.1 Ginsengibacter sp.
GTTAATGGGAAAACGTAATGGATTTTTTCACCGGCTTTCACCAAACGTTGTTCCTCGCCATCGGATGAGAAAATAATATTTGCATGTTCTCCGTCTTTTTGTCCAGTCACATATCCTGTAAACCTTCCTGCGGCTGTTACTTCTACATCTACATGAATCTCTTTTGGATTTTTTGCGTCGGGCACATACCACCATCTCACTAACTGAACATCATTAAAGTAATTTTTGCGCTCCTCTTTTTTTGCCGTTTCATTTTTACTGTATTTGTTATCCAGAAATTTATTATACAAAACAAAACCAAGAACAATCAGCAGGAGCGAAATGAGCGCTGTAATGAGATGAATTTTTAGAAGACTGGAATTGTGAAATTTAATAACAGCAATTGTGCTTATTGTAAAATACACTGCTAAAAAAATCAGGTAGGCGGTTATAAGGAATTTACTAAAGTCGAGGGATATCCAATTGCTGCCACTGCTTTTTAACCAATAATGATCCAGCAGGTAAATGGGGATAGACAACAATAATAGGATGGAACAAATGATGAGATGTGTACGTAGCATTTTGGTAATTAAAATTGTTATCAATCCTGCAGTGATCGTCTATAAATCTACACTACTTCTTTTTTGCTGCAAGCGATTGGATAACAATAAATATAGCAGGTATCAACAAAAGACCAAAAGTCAATGGCAGAAACAAAACTCCTATTCCCGTGCTAAAACCAAGCGCTATGAGGTATGTATAAAGGATAATCATTGAGAAGATCAACATGATAGCCAACTTTGAAAATCTCAATATTCTTGTACCAAGAGTATATTGTTCTTTGGCATTCTCTTCAGTAATTTTTCTCATATAGTTAAACAGATGCGGATAATGATTCAACTTTGTAAGTCCTAAAAAAATCAATGTTGCTATCACCGGTAAAATTAAACTGGTCCATTTGTTTCCAAATTTGTCGGGTTGCCCTGCGCTATTAAAATGAGTGGGTATTATATCAGGCATTTGTATAAAAGTATATACTGCCAGCAGCCACATAAGAAAAAGTAAAACTTTACTCTTCAACTCTAATCCCTTATCCAGCGGGGACAAAGCCAGTTTTATTTTAGGTCTTGTTTCCATTTTTTCATTTTATAAGTTGAACACATTCGCTATATTCTGAGAAGAAAATCTGCTTGTAAGTTCTGTCGTGTTCTATTCGCTCTCTGCCACTTTTTTTAGTGATTGTAATATTGGATTTTCATCACCCTTTGGTTCTTCCTGAACTGCATTAGGACGATTGTCTTCCTGTATTATTTCCAATTTTGTTTGACCATTTTCTGTCGTCAAAACATAAGACATTATAAAATAATTTTCGGGTTTGTCTTCAACATCCGGACGTGGCGCAAACAAACTGTACTTCAGTAATTCGGTGGGTTGTACTTCTAATACCTTCCCCCATTGTTCAAATATTTTACCTTCCCATTCCGTTCTAAATTGAATGTCGCTATCCACTTCCCAATTTGTAATCAGGTCACTACCATATTGCCAAAGCTTTACAAGTTCAGGTTTGGTAAGTGTTTCCCAAACTTTACTTTTTGTTGCGTTGATATGGATTGTTGAAATGTTTTTTGCCATATTTTATTTAGTTAGTTTTTTTGAAATCACAACTCTCTACCACTTACCATCCCACATACTCAGGCGGTTTAATACCATTCAATCGTAAGTAAACAATTATCTGTCCCTGGTGATGTGCCTGGTGATCGCTGAGAAGATTAATGATCTGTAATTTGTTAGTATGGCCGGCAAAAAACTTTACCGTGTCGGCCAGATGGTTGGGCTCAAAATGTTGTAAAGTGTTTAACGCAAAATCATACGTTTTGTTAAGTACTGCAATAATATCTTTCTTATTCGTCAGAGCGGCATCTTCTTTGGTGACAGGGCTTTTAGTGCCCCCGAGGTAAGAAGAACTGAGCCATCCTATATTAGAAGCAATGTGCAGCAACTGCCCTCCAAAAGACATTTGCACAGCCGTTGGTTTAAAAGAATATTTATCGTCGGGCATCAATTCTGCCATCTGTAAAGTATATTCTTTGGCGTCCCGGAGTTTCTGAATGGCAGCATCTAAAAAGAGAGCATCCGATTTTTGAGCACTGGCCGAAATGTAAGTCAATGATACGATTGCTAAAAGTAGGGTATAGGATTTCATGATGATTTTTGAATTAAAAGTAAGTAATCCATGGATAGGAAATGGCTTCACTTTTCAGGCACTGCAGTTCGCCAATCACTAGATAAAGGGAGCCCAATTAATGCATTCATTTTTTTTCTTTGCAATCAATATGGTATGTATGTCATGTTGGGTTTCTGATTTTTTATACGCCACCTTATAGATTTTAAATTCTTCAAATGAATTTTTCATGAGGTGTATTTTTAATACCTCTAAGTCATGATAATAAAAATAACTTCTATCTCCAGTGCTGCCAGCCTTGAAACCTGATTGACCAGAGTCGCCCTCAACAAAGCTGATGTAAATAAATCCACCGTCATTCAGTAAATTCTTTGCATCAACAATCAATTTTTCACTTTCTGTTTGTGATAAATATGGTAAACAGAAGCCACAGATAATTCCATCAAATTTGCTTTTTATATTTTCAATATTCCTGCAATCCATCACACTAAAATTGGCAGTTGGATTGTTCTTTATTGCAAGTTCAATCATGTTGGGAGCCATGTCAATTCCAAGTATATTAAAGTCGGGGCGTTTGGATAAAATGTATTTAGTAATGTTCCCCGGTCCGCAACCAATCTCCAATAAATCAGCGTTCTTCTTCGCAATGGAATTGCAAATAAAATCGTACGTCCCATTGTACAGATCCAGATCCATCATTTTTTCCTGGTACAACAATGCAACTTTATTCCAGGTCTCAAAAGTTTCTTTATTTCTATCCATAAGAAAGAGGTTACCTGCTGAATTATTTTACGACCTTTTTATTGGCTTTTTTTTTGTATTGTAGCCCATTCGTCAATCGTCATTTCAAATTTTATTTCACCTTTTCCATGAAGACCAACTTCTGCCCAGCCCGATTTTCTATAAAATGTTTCTGCTCTTGTTTTTGGCGCAGTGCCTAACCATACTTTGTCTTTAGTTTGAGTAAAATACCAGTCAAGCATCACATCATGTAACTGTCTGCCGATACCTTTCTTTTCAAATTTCGGGTCTAAGAACAATGCCCAAATATTATTGTCTTTTAGATCTACAATTGAAAAGCCTACAATCTCATTATCAATTTCGCAAACCCAGCCCTTGCCTCTCCGAAACATAAATTCCTCACAGTCTTTATCCGTGACAAAATCGGGATTTGATAATGGATTTTCAATTACTAAATTTCTAACTACTTGAATTTGCCTGATGTCTTCTATTCTCGCCTCTCTGATTGTCATATTCTTATTTTCTTAAAATTTTTTCCATGGCTTTTCCCTTCGCCAGTTCATCTATTAACTTATCTAAATAGCGAACTTGTTGCATTATTTTATCTTCAATTTCTTCCACGCGATAACCACAAATAACTCCCGTTATTTTTGATACATTAGGATTGATCTTCGGTGCTTTCGCAAAGAAAGTTTCGAAGTCAGTTTTGTTATCAATGATTTGTTGTAATGTTTTTTCATTGTGTCCCGTCAGCCAAAAAATGATTTCGTCAACTTCAGCTTTTGTACGGCCTTTCCTCTCTGCTTTATTGATATAATGCGGATAGACACCTGCGAAGATCATTTTGTAAAACCTGGTATTATTTACATCCATTGTGAACATTATTATTTCTCAAATCTAAATATTTTTTTGAATAGCTACACACTTACTAACACACCACATTCTCAGCCGTGGCAGGGTGCTTTTGAAAAGCTACAAGCGTTTGTGCAGAGGTTTTGTGAGGGTGCAAAATCTTATAGCGTTTGGAGAAAATATGAGCTTTCTTTATTGAACACTAAAATAGAACGCAGCGCCTTACTGAACTTGCAAATGAGGCCCGGCAATAACTGCTTTGTTTAGCTTTTTGTCCTTAATTTCATCGTGCAAACTCTGAACGTTAGCGATCATTGTTAATTAAAATTTTAAATAAAACAAACCTCTAACAAATGTGGTGGCAGTATATATTAGTTTTCTTAGGTGCCATGTTATTTGATATAGTCCCGTTTCCTTTTCTACCCGCTTTTACGATAATGATTTTTTTACAGATAGTTTTTCAACTAGATGTTTGGATGGTAATTGTAACAGGAGTAGTCGGCTCGGTTTTAGGGAGGTATATTCTTCTTTTATATGCTCCATTAATCGCAGAAAAGTATTTGAAAGTCTCGAAGAATAAAGACATTCAGTTCCTGGGAGAAAAAATGAAAGAGAATAAATGGAAGGGCCAAATGGTTATACTGGCTTATTCATTATTGCCACTTCCCACAACACCACTTTTTTTAGGAGCAGGCATTTCAAGAATAAAGGCCAGATACATTATACCTGCGTTTTTTATCGGCAAATTCACAAGTGACACCATCGCATTACAAGTTGGAAAATATGCATCAGAAAATACTGGAAGTATAGTGGAGAATGCCTTATCCTGGAAGTCAATAGCGGGCTTGGTATTAGGCTTGCTAATGCTATTTTGTCTTTTTTTTATAAACTGGCGAACTTTGATTCAAAGAAAAAAATTAGTGTTGAATTTTAAAATATGGAAGTAGAAGCCCTAAGGTTTTCGCAATGCAGCCAATCAACTGTCTTCTTATGATTTTGAAAGATGACTGTTTCTTTCAATCATTAATTCCTGAATTTGGCTATTCAATTGCACTGTCCCTGTCATGTTATTCTATCACCGGACAGGTCAAGATCTGTCCCTACTTTGTTATGCTTTTGTGCCGTTACGAAATTCACTGAAATATTTTTTCTTTACTTTCCTCTCATGCATGGAAAAGAAAAAATTGCAAAACGTTGGTGTAATATATTTTATCAACGTCAACTATTTTATGTGGTTACTTTTTTTTAGTAAACGAATTGGAACGTAAAATTATCCAGACGCTGCTCCCCTGCGGGAGACCCGGCTGAGACACCGAATCTTCTTAATGATAAATTATTTGTGTCACAGGTTTCATAAAAGAATGCAAGAGTAAATAACTAAATAATGTTAGAAATCATTTTAATGAAAGTTTCTTCAGCAATAATTCCTTCCTGCTTCTTGACACATTAATTGTTGTGCCATCACTCATGATCAAATAACCACCTTCGCCTTTAATGTATTTTTCTACTTCGTTGATGTTTACAATATGAGAATTGTGGATTCGTACAAATGGATAGTCTTCTAAAATCTCTTCCATCTCTTTTAGGCTGCGGGAAGCAATTATCTTTCTTTTGTCTTTTAGAAAGAGACAGGTATAATTGCTGTCGGACTCGCAACTTATGATGGATTCAACGGCCAACAGTTGAAACCCTTCCATTGTTGGAATGGCAATTTTATGAATCGGTACAATTGGGTTCCTTAATTTTTGCAGGAGCATATCCAGTTGCTGTGGCAAGGGGTGCTGCTTTCGCTGTGCCGCTTTTTGTACAGCCTTTTGCAACTCATCTTTGTCAACCGGTTTTAGTAAATAATCGAGTGCACTAAAACGAATGGCTTTAATCGCGTACTGATCGTAACTGGTGGTAAAGATCAATTCAAAATTGATATCTCCTAATTTTTCCAGCATCTCAAAGCCATTCATAAAAGGCATTTCAATGTCTAAAAAAAGTATTTGGGGAGTGTGCTCTTTAATAGATTGAACAGCCGATTCTGCACCATAACAAATGTCCAATACTTTTACTTCGGGGCAAAAGCGCTCGAGTAAAATCACCAGCGATTCACAACAATCAGGTTCATCATCAACAATAGTGGCAGTAATCATTTTATTGGTTTAAAATTTTAGGCAACAACTTCTGTAAGGTTGAGGTATGGCATGGATAATATAACTTTTGTTCCGCAAACACTTCCATCATCATCATTCAAATCTTCGATCTTATAAACAGCAGTTTCCTTTTTTGATTTATTTAAAAGTGCTAAACGGCCTGCCGTAATGCTAACACCCATCGATTTGTTTTTTTCAGTCGATCTGCTTTTCAAAGCAGCGGCCATATTTCGGCCAACACCATTGTCCATAATCACACAGGTTAAAGTTTTGTCATCGGCATAGAGTTGGATTTCAAGAGAACCGTTTCCCTTTTTATGCATGAGTCCGTGCCAGATGGCATTTTCAGCAAAAGGCTGTATCAGCATGGGTGGAATATAAATGGCATTAATGTCTATTGCATTTACAAATGTAATGCTGTACGTAAATGCATTTTTAAACCGTAACCTTTCCAGGTCAAGATACAGGCGAAGTGCTTCCAGTTCGCTTTCGAGAGTGATGGATGTTTTCTCAGAATTATGAAGTGCCATCCGGATCAGCCGCGAAAATTTGGTGAGGTAGTCAGAAGCTTCTTCCGTTTTGTTAACGAGAATATACCGGTTGATGGAGCTGAGGCAATTAAAGATAAAGTGCGGATTCATTTGGGCACGCAGGGCCTGCATCTCAAGTTCTGTTGCCTGTTGTTGAAATTCAATCGTCGTTTTTTTTGTTTGAAGTTGTTGCATCTCCAACTCATGTTCCAGTAACTGCTTTTCATTTTTTCGTTTCAGGTTGATATTCCGAAAAATGAAAATGCCAATCAATAAAAAGGCAACCGTAATCGCGATGAGAATATACCTTACTAACGATTCACTCTTCATTGTTTGTTGCTGCAGTGATAACGTTTCTTTGCTAAGTTGTTGGTCCTTTTGCAGTAAACTAATTTTTGTTTTTTGTTGCTGATCCTGCGATCTCATTTCAGATAAAGCAATGTTTCTCCGGTATTCATCGCTCAGGATGGAATCTTTAATGGCTATATATTTTAAGTTGTATTTATAAGCGCTGTCTGTTTTTTTCTGCTGATCATATAGTTGCCAATACAGTTCATAAGCGTCCCGCAAAAATGGCCTCGCACCGGTTTGCATCGCGATCATAAACAATCGTTTTGCATAAAAGAAGGACGCTGCGAATTTTTTTTTTGCCTGGTAACAAGTAGCAAGCAGGTGTGATATTCTCATCACCCCGTCTCTGTCATTTCCATCTTCAAAAAATTGCAATGGGGCTTTGAGCTGTTCAATGGCCAAATCAAATTGTTGTTGCTTCATGTAAACTTCAACTATACCCAGGCTTTTATAAGATAGGTCGCGTTTTCTAATTACAGAATCGGTGGTTGCGAGGTTTACATAATTATGAGACTCTTTGAAATAATATATTGCTGAATCCAATTGATGAAGCAAAACTGCCATAGTGCCCATGAGCCTGTAATAACGTACCGGATTGGTTGGCTTTGCATTTCGTGCAGCCACCCGGAAATACGTCAAAGCAGTTTCAGGTTCACCTGCATTTTTGTATAAGTTCGCCATATTTTCCGGTGAAGAAATAGCACCCCTTGCATCACTTACGTTGTCTGTTATTCTGATGGCCCGTAACGTATTTTCAAAAGCCTTCTCGTTATATCCGCAGGCACTGTAGGTTGATGAAAGCAACCTTAATATCATAGTCTGTCTTTCCTTTTTTTTCGCTGTGATAAAATAAGGCATGGCGGTTTCGTACGCTTCTGTAGCTTCAGTAAATTTACATTGCTTGGACAGGGAATAACCCAGTGTTACGTGTGCCCAGCTAAATTTTTCCAGATCATGAATTTTTTCAAACAATGGAATTGACTGGTGAAAATAATTTTCTGCTTTCGAAAACTCATTTCGGTCACGCGCTATTTCACCAAGATTTTGTAATGCTTCGGCAATGCCCTTGTTGTAATTAATTTTTACCGCCTCATCCCGTGCTTGTGATGCATACTTAATTGCAGAATCCGTTTGTACATTAATATAAGTTTCGCTCAATGCGTTGATGTAATATTCAACACTTAGTTTATTCAGACAATCAATTCTGTTACTGTCTTTTGTATCAGGTAAAAGTTTTTTGAGACTATCAATGCGATTCCTTTGTGACAGGCAGATAGAAGGAAGCACTAAAAACAATATGCACCATTTAAATTTCATTAAAAGGTTTTTAAATATCTGGTGGAAGTAGTGATTGATTTACGGGTATATTTCTGATGTTCATTAGGAAAGTTAATTCAATTATTGCGAACATTTCAGCGCCTTTTATATTCAATTGTTTGGGCAAGGGTGACGGTGCTAACCGGAAGACAAAAAGGTTATCAAATGAAGAGTATGATAACCTTTTTATTCTTTACAATAAATGTTTTACCGCACCGTATAATCAAAACAGTCACTCGTTAATACCGGTGATAAAGTTGCTGCATCCACTATCCGAAAGGTAATATGGAATGCAGTGCCCCTGGCTATGCCAGTGATATCACGCCATAGTTTTGCGTAGCCATCTCCACGGGCATTTGTTACAATTGACTTGGGGTTTAATCCTTCGCCTAGCGTAAGCCATGAAGTGCTTGAGCAACCTGTAATATCAGCTATTGGATTTACTGCACGTTGCAACAAGTAAGAATGATTGGGCGACAATTTGGTAACCCAAGTATCCAGTGAAATAATACGTGCTGTATCCGGGTTTTGGCGATACTTAATAAAACCTGCGCCGGAATTTTTGCCTGTACTCTGCAGCCGAACATCAAGATCGTAAAGAGGATTCAGCGGGTAAGAATCATCCTTTTTACAACTTGAAAATGCAACAATGAATAACGCAATTGGTAAAATAGTTTTGAGATTCATAAAATAAATTTTTAGTGACTTAATTTTTTGTTCCCAATAAAGGTCTCTTTCAAAAAGAGAATTGTTTAACCAGAATGTGTACTTGGAGGTAATAGCTTTTAGTTGGCTAATTTGGAAACATAGTTGACAATGAAGTACACTTTGTTGTATCCATCGTTGGACATGGACCCGGCTCCAATACAGTGATTGCTGATCAATGAACCATCAATTTAACCACCATATTTCCTACCTGTCGTCCCTGTATTAACCCTGCCGAAATAGAAGGCGAATAATGAATGCCTGCCAATAATCTTGAGCGACCGGCTTCCTGTGCATAATTATCAAATGAAGTATAGGTACGTGCTCCATACGTGTTATGGTATGTATAATCTGTAAAAGCATAGCTCTTCCCAAAGAATGCTTCCAACACAACGGCGCTTGCAGCCGATATCACAGCATGTGCAGCAGTACATTCCGGATGCGGTGGAGTAGGTAACACACTATTCCATTTTGTGTGCCCCATTACATTCTTGATATAAGTTATTGGACGAACCTGATTGTATTGATACTTAGTTTTAAAAACTGAAATACATGCATCATTCATTGCAATGCCATTTAATGCATAGGCTCTTGTTGCCGTTCCAAGATCGGAACTATTTTTTACCAGCAATTGACAGAGAATGTTCGTTGCATGTGCCGGTACATTTAAGTTTCCTGGCTGATCACCCCAAAACTTAGCAATGGTAGAATCCTCATGAGTTAGTGATAATGAAATAGTGTATAATTCGTTTACCATGGAATAGAATAGTGAGTGATTAGATTCATAATAAGGTATAGGTGCCGCTGGTTGTGTTAGTGTTGCAATATTGGAAATAAAACTGCGATTATCACCCCAATGCGGATGCACCGGTGGTCCAAAAGCCGGAAAGGTAGGCACCCATAAACCAATACCTGTGGGTGGCGTATAGGTTGGGTCCACTATATGCTTGTAAGCCTGGTGTCCTCCATCTGTCTTTGACCAGGCAAAAACAGAAGTGGCTACCTCGTGACCGAAAGCAACAGCATTTTGAATTTTTTCAGCCCCGGCTTCATTCTGGAATTTATTGGAATAGGCTGCTTCCAGCGAATCAATACTAGCCATATTAGAAGGCGAAGTATTTTCAAAAAAACTCTTTGTGATCATTGCCATTGCTGCATTTACGCTGGCTGGCCAGTAATACTGTTCGCGGTTTTTATTTATTAATACTGCAAACATTCCTATTTGAGGTAAAAATGAAACAGACCCCTGAATGCCCGGCACCAAAGCTTCGTACATAGTGATGCCAGCATAAGCAAACGACCTGTCGCTTACCACAGAATTATAGCCAGGAGTAGATTGGGTCAACCTTATTTGCATTTGCATCCATGCGTTGGCCACATCAGCCTGGTACTTGACAATATGGATTGTGTCCGGCGTATTAGATTTTTTGCAACCGGACATTAAAACAATGAATACTGCTATGGGTAAAATGGTTTTGAATTTCATAAAAAAAATTTTAAGGGTTACAACGTTTGTGTGGCATAAAGATCATAGCAATGAGCAGCCTCACATAACCAGAATGTACCGTTGGTGGTAATAGCTTTTAGTTGTACGATTTGGAATCGTATTTGATAATGAAGTACACGTTGTTGTATCCCCCGGTGATGGGGAATAAAAAAAATTGTGTAAAATGGGATTGTATGAATCGGAGTAGATGCCTGGAAATTAATGATGCATTATTATCATTATACACTTTGATTTTTTTGAACAACCTGGTTTCTCAATTAGAAAAAAAGGTTTAAAATCTAAAACTTTTATTTAGTCATTTAAACAACCAAAGTAATAGGTAGTTATTAATTATTCGATATACTATCTTTCTTTGGAAGCAACTTCGTGGTGTTGATGGAGATAGGTAATAGTTCATATAAGCTATCCAATTTTCTAACCTCCTTTTCAATGTCATTTTTGCTATTTGTGTTTTGCGAAAAGCTACTGCGCGGAAAAAAAATCATCAGGCAAATAGCAGGGAGGATTATCTTTTTCATAATAATATTTTTAAAGTAAAGTTTTCTCAGCAGGGTTAGCCACAGGAGACTCGGCTAAGACACCATATCCTTTTAAAACAATTTCAAAAACTCCTTGTATGTCCACTCATTACCCTGTTCAAAGAATTTGTACGTTTTATCCCAATGATTTCCTTGCCCCCAACCAACCATAGTTGAAATAATTTTTGTGTTTCCATTTCCCATATCCACAAACTGAATTATTTCCTGTAGATTTTTATCTTCGTTCTTTGCTTCTTCCGGAAAGTTGTTGTTCAGATTGACTTTTAGCGTTAGCATCTCATTTTCCAGGTAGTTAATAATGTCCAGTTGAATAGCTGTTGCATCGTCTGCTGTTTTGGTTGTGTCGTAATTTGTTCTAACCCATCCTCCGGTTTTCATATTTGTTTTTACAACAGGCGCTATCCATTTTACAAGACCCTTTTCTGTTGTAAATAATTTCCAAACTTCTGTTTTGTTTGCCGGAACTACTATTGAAAATTGCAGAGCTCTCTCGCCAAATTGTGTAACATACGAGGAGTTAGTTACCTGCGCTTTTATTCCAAAGAAGGGAATAATAAATAAGCTGATTAAAAAAAAGGATTTTCTCATTTTCATAATTTTTTATTTGTTCATTTTCGCTCTCTAAAATTGAGTTCCATCCATGACTTTACATTTGGTGCCATCTTTTTAAGGGATAAGCTATCCAATTTTCCAGGCCATAACACACTAGCTGCATTCCCTACACCTTTAAGTCTTATTCAGTATTCGAGTTCTTATTGTTTACCGTAAACAGTTATTGCCTTTTTGCTTTAAACAATGTCACAAACTCATTTATTAGTAATGCTGATAATGCACCAATAATAAATATTAAAACAAACTGAACAGCCCTGATATTCTCGTTGCCTGTAAGCCTTGTAAAATTTATTATTGTCAACATAAGCAGTACTGCAATAATTACCCTCCGTTTTTTTTCCATATCGTTTATTTACTGATTTAATTTGTGAACTGCGATGCGTTTTTTAGATTTTCTAAAAGCCATATAGAACTGAAAAAATGATAAACAAAGGAACGTGATGGGTAATGCTTTTTTTCCTAGATGGAAATAGTCCAATGCTACAATTATTGATAAAAGTCCTTCAATGATAAGGAAAACGCCATCAACCCAAGGTGCTCTTTTTTCAATGGTCGGATGTACGAATGCAATTGCCAAAAAAATAAGTCCGGCAACACCAAATAATAAATAGGATCCGTGCCCACTTTCATATTTTTCGTAGGAATGAATTAGGATGACAAGCCCTGCTCCGATATGAGAGAATCTTTTTCTTTTATCTCTGTTTCTGATTAGTCTTTTTAAAAACATTCTAAAAAATTAATAGGGATGCCAAAAAATTACCGTTGCCGTTTGAGTACTTGCGAAGGCATGGAATTCAACGAACTTCCAGCCCATTACAAATGCCCGTTGAAACTAGATTCTGATATTCGTTTACTAAGATAATTCATCTTTTAATTGGTTTATTAAAATAATTATTTGTATCCATGTTCGTTTTTTGGCGGTACGTGTTCTGATACACTGACGACATTTTACAATTCGAAGATGTATTTTTATTTTACTTTCATCTATTTCTGACATGAAAAAAGCTAATTCAACAGTCCAACATCTTTTGACGCGCATTTTTTTGCTGGCTTTGTTTTGCGCGGGAAACATTCAGCCAAAAGGCCAAATCAAACTGCTCGTCTCCCGGGCATCTGGTCCTCCCGATCTTGATGTTTTAATCTCCTTTTTCTAATACAGAAAGTGAGATGCGGGTGCAGCTCAAATGCTGTCCGGGACTGCCGATCAGATTGATCTCATAATTTCCCGGTTGACCTGTAGCAAGAAAACCGCGGAAACGAATAAAAGGACTTGAGGTTGATCTGGTCCATGAAATGATTCCTTACAATATTAAGGAGTTGCAGCACGAATAATTTTTTCTCTTAATTTTCAATTGGGGAAATGGTCGGCCCAGGAGTGTGTTGATTTTCTGGTGAATAAAGTTGGCCACGAAAGAGACAATGCAGAAGGGGAAGTTAGAAGGTGTGTCATGGGATCCACGCCTCCCTTGTACCAGATTGCTTATGCAACTGGCGCCTTTCAGCACAGAGCATTATACAAAGAAGTGGGAGAAGGCAAAAAGATGACACCCAAAGAATTTCACGATGCAATTTTGATCAGTGGAAGCATGCCTATAGAAATGGAGAGAGCCAGGATTTTAAATTTATCACTTACCAAGAATTATAAATCAAACTGGAGGTGAGAGGGAGACGTGCTATAGCATTTGATGAAAGGACTGATATAAAATGTTTTAAAATTTTTTTTCAGATTCTTCTAAAATTCTATATTATTGCTTTTTAAAATACCCTTTTTTAACGACCTGCTCATTTTAATAAAAATACATGCCGACTAACAAAACGCCAGAAATAAAAACGATGGTAATTCTTCATTCTGCGTTGCTGTTTGGACAGGTTTTATTTATAACCGTTGCTTCGATAGTAGTATTTTTTAGTCAGACAATTGACCCGGTTCTGGCGGATTATTCCTACGAGTTAATAGTAATTTCTCTAATAGCAGGTCTTGTAAGTTTTATGATATCCAAAACTGTTTTTCAAAAAAAGTTGAATAATATAAAACAAGGTCAAATTACCATCCAGGAAAAAGTAGAATATTATCGTTCGGCATCCATCCTTCGATGGGCAATTATAGAAGCTGCTACATTGTTAACTATCGTATTATTTCTTTTAACTCAGCATTATTTTATCATGGCGATTGCCTCCGCACTCATCATTATATTTTTTAGTAAAAGACCATCATTAGAAATGGTGGCTGCAGATCTGAGTATTCCCCAGGTTGAAATTCAACAAATGGAAAGGCCTTCCTAACATAAGTAAGAACAAAATAATCGGAGAATTTGGTCTAAGTATTACTTCGTATCGTACGCCCATTTTACCAGGGTAGCTCCCCAGGTAAACCCTCCACCGAATGCTGCTAATACAATGAGATCACCTTTCTTTAATTGCTTTTCCCATTCCCATAGGCAAAGTGGAATTGTAGCAGAAGTGGTATTTCCGTAGCGTTGAATATTGATCATCACCTTGTCCATACTCAGGCCCATCCTGTTGGCGGTGGCATCTATAATTCTTTTATTGGCCTGGTGCGGAACCAGCCATGCGATGTCGTCTCCTGTTAAATGATTGCGCTCTAATAATTCATAAGAAACATCTGCCATTCCTTTCACAGCAAATTTAAAAACGGATGGCCCCTCTTGAAAAATATAATGCTCTTTTGCTGCTACTGATTCTGCGGAAGCCGGCTTTGCCGAACCGCCTGCTACCATTTTAAGGTAGTCCTTTCCAATACCATCTGTCTTCAAGAGACTATCCTGAATACCGTAACCCTCTTCATTTGGTTCCAGCAAAATAGCTCCCGCTCCGTCTCCAAAAAGTACACAGGTAGTACGATCTGTATAATCTACAATGCCACTCATTTTATCAGTACCTACAACCACTACTTTTTTGTACCGACCACTTTCAATAAAGGAAGCTCCTGTAGTTACGCCAAATAGAAAACCCGAGCAAGCAGCGGAAAGGTCGAAACCAAAAGCGTTTACCGCTCCTATTTCGTAAGAAATAATATTGGCAGTTGCAGGAAAAGTCATGTCCGGAGTTACAGTGCAGCAGATTATACAATCAATTTCTTTGGGATCAATACCTCTTTTTTTACAAAGTTCCTGCACAGCGGGGACAGCCATTTTGGACACTCCCATATTTTCTCCTTTCAAAATTCTTCGTTCTTCAACGCCGGTGCGGGTTTTTATCCATTCATCAGAAGTTTCTACCATGGTTTCCAGTATGGCATTGGTCAATCGGTATTCGGGTACATAAGCGCCTACTGCGGTGATGGCTGCGGAAATTTTCTGACTCATATATTTTTTAAAAGTTTTTTATTTAAAAATTGGCGGGTGGTTTTTGAACGCCACAAATATAAATACTAAAAGTTCAGAAATTGGCCGCTTCTGTTTTTTTGCATTGATAAATATGCTTGTAATAAATAACGGGCTGGCGAAATTCTTTCTTGTTTTGGGCTTCTGAAATTAGTTTGGTCCGGGAGCGTTTGGGATTGCGATAGGAAGTGAAGGAGTATTTAAACAAGCTGAAACTACAGGTATCAACAATCTTCAGCTATCAGCAATTTGTCCACTTAAAAAAATCTCTATAATTAGACGGGCTTATCTTCGCGTTTTGCTAAAATAATTTTTTGAAATTGGATACAATAAAAAGAAGCGGTTCGCCTTTGAATAAAAAAGTTCAAAGAACAAATTTGAAAAATCTCAAAAATTAATTCTCACAACACTAACTCTAAAATGATGAAATTATCGCGCGAATCTTTACAGAGTATTTCACCGTCGAATGTGATAGTTCCTGATGAAAAAATATTCGGCCTGCCGGAAAAGGTTTTACAATTTGGTGCCGGGGTATTGCTTCGCGCCTTACCGGATTTTTTTATTGATAAGGCAAATCGATCCGGAATATTTAACGGTCGAATCGTGATAATTAAAACTACCTCAAGAGGCGATTCTACTGCCTTTGAGAAGCAGGATAATTTATATACTGTTTGTGAGCGTGGAATTATTGAGGGTCAAAAAATAGAAACCAACTCTATCAATTCGTCAATAAGTCGCGTGCTTCTTGCTCAAAATGATTGGAAAGAAATTTTAGAATGTGCGCATATTCCGGATTTAAAAATAATTATATCCAACACAACGGAAGTTGGAATTCAATTAACGGATGACAATATCAACGGCGAGCCACCCACATCTTTTCCGGGGAAATTACTTGCCATTCTTCATGAAAGATACCTCGCATTTGGTGGTAGCATTGATAGTGGATTTGTAATTGTTCCGACAGAATTAATTTTGGATAATGGCGGAAAGCTTAAGTCGATAGTGTTAGAGTTGGCTCAATTAAATTCTGTAAAAATTGACTTTATTGAATGGATAGAAAAGCATAATCATTTTTGCAATTCTTTAGTTGACCGGATTGTAACGGGTATGCCGGACGAAAAAATAAGACGTTCCATAGAAAATGAATTGGGCTATGAAGATGATTTATTAGCGGTAAGTGAAGTGTATAGTTTATGGGCGATAGAAGGTGATGAAAAAATAAAAAGTGTTCTTTCATTTGCAGAAGTTGATAATGGAGTCATCATAGATCCTAACATTGATCTGCATCGCGAACTAAAACTGCGTCTGCTGAATGGCACGCACACGCTCACTTGTGGCCTTGCATTCCTTGCAGGTTACAACACTGTTCGTGAAAGTATGGATGATACAATTTGTTCTTCATTCATTGCCAACCTGATGAGAAGTGAAATTGCTCCATCCATTCTTTCTGATGTTGACGAGTCGATAAAAAATGATTTCATTCATAAAGTGCTGGATCGTTTTCGCAATCCGCATATCAATCACTATTGGAAAAACATTACGCTTCATTATAGCTCTAAATTAAGAATGAGGTGTCTCCCTTTGTTGATCAGTTATTATAAAAAACATGAAGCAGCGCCACCGCTATTTGCATTAGGATTTGCCGCATACATTTATTTCATGAAGCCTGTAAAGCAAGAAGGCAAAGCGTTCTATGGAGAGTGGAACGGGGAATTTTATTTGATCGATGATGAAATGGCAGAAAGATTTTATAAATTATGGAATACTTTATCTGCTGAAGAAGTGGTAAAAGAAGTTTTGAAAGATGAGGTTTTCTGGGGTACAGACCTTTCAAAATTTCCGGGTTTTCAACAAACGGTAACTGATAATTTAAATAGTATTATTTCACTGGGAATGAAAGCAACCTTGGAACAAACTATTCAGTAAAAAATTGCTCAGTGAAATCTAACCTTCCATAAAAAATCAGCAGGGTTTATTATCCGTTAAGATTTCATTTTGTATTCGATTTAAAAATTTATTGAACTCTTCAGTGTACCAGTTTTTATGATCAGCAGTCTTCAATTGACTAATCATTTCGATAAGTTCTGTCTGAATGTATTTGTCCTCCCTTCCATAATTCCAAATCGGTGGAATAGCCTTTTCAAACGTTTCATTGAACGAAGAACAAGGAATATAAATTCTTCCTGTTCCCGCATCATCTGATCGGATAGATGGTAAATTCTGATACAGTTTGTACGCCAGCATATCAGACAATGCATGGAGACTTATGACTGCAGTTCCCGGATCATTAATGCCAGGGCTCAAAGCCTTTATTGCGACTTCTGCGAGTTGGTTAAATCCATAATCAGCGTTCCTATCTATCGGTTGACCATTGAAAAAATCTGTGGCCGATATTATTTCTTTTTGGCACTCTTCGCTAATAATTTCTTTACTGTAAACTTTCACAAAAACGATCCCTTTAATTAGCCAGGTTGCCTGTTTACAAAGGAACGAGATATGCAGATTTTTTTCTTTTGCAATCCGCAATAAAACCCTCTCGTTAAACCCCTGAAAATAATTTGATTCGTCCGATTTTAACTCAACAAAAGGTAGGTTACTCCATGAAATTTTATCTTCTTTGA
>JBDSHT010000087.1:0-8460 GCA_039918315.1 Ginsengibacter sp.
TGCCTTGGCAGCTTTGTAGAATTTCATAAACAATATCCTGATATTGGTTTTAGTTACAGTGGCAGAGAGATGATTGATGAAAACGGAACCATTAGAAAAATTAATAAGATAGATAATACACCAACCCTTATTTCCACTGCATTACATTCGGAAATTGCCTATTACACCGGGTCTATTGCAGGTAACATCGCCAATGTTTGTATCAATAAAAAAGCATTGGATAAAGTAGGCCTGTTCAATGAGCAGATGAAAATATCAGCAGATTTTGATATGTGGGTTCGGCTGGCAAAAGAGCATGATACAGGGTTTATCCGCGAGAAAATTATTCAGTTGCGGGATCATGATAAACAATTGAGCAGGAATGAAAAATATTATATCAATCATGTAAAAGAGGACCTTCAGGTATATCGCTATCTCGACAGCTACGTTACAGAGGAACAAAGAAAAAAAGGGCATCAGGTGATGCGGAAAAACAAACTGGTGTTTTATTACACATTAATGATAAAATCTTTTCTGAAGGGTAAACTTTCGATAGCGTATCAGTACTTTCGTGCATTAGCAAAACACGATAACTTTTTAATTCTGACGATACAATTTCTTAAAATAAAATTGATGGGTAAGCCAAAAAGAACTTTCATTCAAACTAACAAATGAACAGGTACGCAAAGAGAATAAAAATCATAGTTCATGGCATTAATGAACATCCGTTGGCTAAGAGGCATAAAGTAAGGGCTTATTTTAATTTTCTGACTTGGCAAATCTGGTGTATAGTAAGTAAAAAAGAGAAGAAGTTCAGATTTACAGATAAAACATTTCTGGTAGTAAAAAAAGGAATGGCAGGTGCCACGGGGAATATTTATTTGGGGCTGCACGAATTCAATGACATGGGCTTTTTGCTACATTTTTTAAATACTGACGATCTTTTTATAGATATTGGAGCCAACATTGGAGGCTATTCAATACTGGCAGCAGGTCATGTGGGTACAAATGTTATTGCCCTTGAACCTATACCTGCAACCTTTTTGTCGCTTCAAAAAAATATTCAGGTTAACGGTTTACAAAATAAAATAACGGCCTTGGAGGCAGGTGTTGGAGCAGAAGAAGGGATATTGAGATTTACTTCAAATCTGGATACTGTAAATCATGTGGCTTCTCAAGTTAAAGGAGAAATAAATTCGGATACCATTGAAGTAACAATGGTAACTATAGATGTTGTATTAAGAGATAAAAAGAAACCATCTCTTATCAAAATAGATGTGGAGGGTTTTGAAACTGAAGTCTTAAATGGTATGCAAAATACTTTGGAGAATCAGGAATTGAAAGCTGTAATTATTGAACTAAATGGTTCAGGTAGTCGGTATGGTTATGATGAAAATATGATACATCAAAAATTCATAAGGCTTGGATTTAATTCCTATCAATATGATCCATTTAAAAGGTCATTTAAACAAATAGAAAATTTTGGAAAACATAACACACTCTATATTCGGGACATGAATTTTGTTAAACAAAGAATTTTGGTTGCCGAGGAGGTAAAAATATTTTCTGAACATTTTTAAATTGAAAAATCTTGCCATTATAACCACTCATCCTATTCAGTACAATGCCCCATTGTTTAGGCTGTTGCATGAAAGAGGTAACCTTACTATTAAAGTTTTCTATACCTGGGGCAGGCAGGTTGCAGAAGAAAAATATGATCCGGGCTTTGGTAAAAGTATTCAATGGGATATTCCTTTACTGGATGGGTATGAATATGAATGGGTAGAAAATATAGCCAAAGATGCGGGCTCTCATCATTATAAGGGAATTGATAATCCCGGATTGGTTGCTTCGGTAATAAACTGGAAAGCAGATGCGGTGTTGGTGTATGGATGGAGTTTTAAAAGTCATTTAAAAGTGATGCGGTATTTTAAAAACAAAATACCAGTTTTTTTTAGAGGTGATTCTGTATTACTGAATCAAAGCAGCCGGCTAAAAGTTTTGTTGCGCAAATTGTTTTTAAAATGGGTGTATAGCCATATCGATATTGCCTTGTATGTGGGTACCCATAACAGGGCTTATTATAAAAGTTTTGGTGTTAAGGACAGCCAATTAGTGTTCGCGCCTCATGCAATAGATAATGAGAGATTTGGTGACACAGCAAACAGGAAGTCAGAAGTATTGGAATGGAGGAGAGCCTTACAGATTGATCCACAGGATATAGTTTTTTTATATGCCGGGAAATTGGATGAAAATAAAAATACGGCGATGCTTGCAAGAGTTTTTATTGAGCTCGATACCTCTCATGCGCATTTATTAATTGCAGGAAATGGAACCTGCGAAGAATCTTTAAAGCAAAGTTTTGGACATAATTCCAACGTTCATTTTTTACCATTTCAAAATCAATCGCAGATGCCAGTTCTGTATGCAATGGCAGATATATTTGTATTGCCATCCATTTCCGAAACGTGGGGCCTATCTGTTAACGAGGCAATGGCATCCGGAAAGGCTGTTTTGGTAAGCGATAGTTGCGGGGCGGCTGTTGACCTGGTTCAAAACGGAAAGAACGGATTTATTTTCAGATCAGGAGATGAAAAGGATTTAAAAGAGAAGATGTTGAAGTTTTTAGAACGGGAAACTGATTTGCAAAAAATGGGCATAGCATCGTTTGAGATCATACAAAACTGGAATTACGAAATGGATTGTAAAGTCATTGAATCTTTATTTAATTGAAACAAAGAAGAATATATTTTGATAGTGGATCACAGGGATTACTTTTATTACTGCTGATAAGCCAGCTTTTTTTCGATAATAGTATGTACCTTATTATAGGTGCCATTGTTTTTGCATTTCTGGTTGACAAACTTCAACAACCCTACAAGCCATCTATATTTACTATAATCTTAATCTTTCATTTTATCCAGATTTCAGCTTGGATATGGATGACAAATTACCTCGACGTAGATGTTAATTACAAATCGATCCATTCAGGGTTGGCAGTAATATTGGCCTATGGTGGATTGATAGCACTTTTACTTCCGGTCATTTATTACCATAATAAAATACCATCGGTATCATTCGCTACGCTAAAAAAACATGCGAATAGATTATCGATCCAAAAAACATTCATAGCTTATGTTGTGGCATTTTTCACGATGAATGCATTAGGTGCGGCAGCCTTCGCTTTTGCAGGTCTTGCCCAGATAATTATTAGTTTCGTAAAAATTAAATGGTTCTTCTTTTTATTGTTTGGTTACCAAGTAATAATCAAAAAGAAGATGATCAAGGAATTTTTATTTTTCATTGGACTTGAGTTTACCATGGGGTTCTTTAGCTATTTTTCAGATTTTAAAACTGTATTTTTTTTTCTCGCTTGTTTGACATTAACCTTCCTGGTAAAAGTTTCTTTGAAACACCTGGTATATGCCGTTTCGTCGTTGATCATTCTTGTATTCATTGGTATTACCTGGACATCAATAAAAGGGGAATATCGGGTTTTTTTAAATCAGGGTAGTAAGTCACAAACGGTGCAAGTATCTCAGGAGGATGCCACAAGCAAACTTCTTGAATTAGTAGGTCAGGAAAAAAAAGACAGCTCGGCTACTGAGTCTTTTTTCAACAGAATGCAATATACCTACCACCTTGCAAAGGCAATGGATCAGGTACCTGAAGTAATACCTTACCAGGAAGGTGATAACTGGTGGGAGTCATTATCATTCTCATTGACTCCAAGATATTTTAATCCAGATAAACCAGTGTATGACGCTTCAAAAAAAGCGACCAAATATACCGGAATTGCTTATTTAAGTGGGCAGAGTGGGGTGTCTTTCAGCCTTGGTTATTTTGCAGATAGTTATGTGGATTTTGGCTACTACGGTATGTTTATTCCTTTAATTCTTATCGGCTTTCTGTATGGTATCACTTATTTTTATTTCGTAAAAAATTCTTCTAACAATTTCATTTTTAATTATGCGGTAGTAGGGGCGTTGTTCATGGAATTTAATGCACTGGAAATTGACAGCACCTACCTGGCTGGAAGACTATTCTCAAGCCTGTTGGTTTTTTTTGTACTTCGGTTTTTCTTTTTTCCATGGTTAATAAAATACCTTGCCTGGGTGGAGCCTAAGGATTCGAGCGCATAATTTAATGACGATTGAGTTGTTGCCAGATTCAATAATCCTCCTGGAGAATTCGTTTAGTAATTGTACATTCATAAACTTTAATGACTAAAATCTTCATCACCATTCCCTGGTTTCTTCCTGCCTATCGTGCGGGAGGGCCTGTGCAATCTATTGCCAACCTCATCAGGGAATATACAAATGGTGTAGAGTATTATATTTTTTGTGGAGATACCGATGTGAATGGAGCAGAATTAAAAGACATTAGCACACGTGGATGGACTGTCTTTAACGATCATACGCATGTGTGGTATGCTACACCGGAAAAGACAAGTGAAACGTTAGTGAAACAAGTGGCGAAGGTGAAGCCTGATATACTTTTTATTGTCGGGATGTTTTCATGGCATTATAATATTGTGCCTTTACTTTATTGCAAAGGCCCTCGAAAAATTATTTCTTCAAGAGGCATGCTACACCCTGGTGCTTTGACACAAAAGAAATGGAAAAAGAAAATTTATCTGCAGATATTCAAACTATTGGAGTATCAACATAAAACTGATTTTCATGCGACCGACAAACAGGAAGCAAAATTTATAGGGAAATATTTTGGTGACTTGGCTCAAATATTTACAGCGTCTAATTTTCCAAATACCATAGGGGCGTTGCCGCTTCCCAAAAAGGAAGTGGGAAGTTTACGATTAGCCACCATCGCTTTGATAAGCCCGATGAAAAATATTTTATCCGTGTTGATGGCTTTTGAAACATCGACAGATCTTATTCAATATGATATTTATGGTGCAGTAAAAGATGAAAATTATTGGGATGAGTGTAAGATGCAGATAAAAAAGTTGCCGGAAAATATTACTGTAATAGTGCACCGTGAAATTGAACCTGCAAAAGTGAAAGATGCTTTGCATGATGCGCATGTATTTATTCTTCCGAGCAAAAGTGAAAATTTTGGTCATGCATTGTATGAGGCATTATCTGCGGGCCGTCCTTTGATTACCAGTCATCACACTCCATGGAATTGTCTCCAATCTGCACATGCCGGAATGAATGTTTCTATGGAGAGTTTGACTGAGCTTTCCGCTGCCATTCATTTTTTTGCAGCAATGGACGCGGAGACTTTGAATCAATGGCATTGCGGCGCAATTGATTATGCAGAGAAGTCTGTGGATGTGGAAAAGATAAGGGAGGATTATGGGATGATGTTTGGGGCTTCTACAAGCTCAAACTGACAACCCCTAATGACGGCATCCTTCGACAGGTTCAGGGTGACAACCGACGGCTATACAAACAATCGACAGGCTTAGGATGACAAAGGACTTTCAACCGACAATCTTTGGATAACGAAACTTAAAATGAAGAATTTAATAAAAGTGGAGTGTCAGCATGAGTTTGTCGAAGGCGGGTTTAGTAAATCAAAAAGAATGTCATCCTGAGCCTGTCGAAGGAGGACAGAAGATGCACACAAACATTTCAATGAAAAAAAACATTTACATATACCTTTTCAAATTCGTAGGAATTTTTTGCCTGTGCTACTTCGGCACACTGGCTGTAATCGGCCTGGCCGCTCCTGGTGGATACCACATTCCATTCATAGAAAAATACTTTGATTATGTAAGCTGGATCAAAATATCATTGATGCACGGCACGGGTACCATTTTATCTTTTTTTAATATTTCAACTGATATCGAACCGGGCTATCTCATCAGGTTCCGGGGTGCGCGGGGCGTTATCATCGCAATGGATTGTGTGGGCTACGGTGTCTATAGTTTCTGGATTGCTTTTGTAGCAGCTAACAAAGGTGCTTTTTGGAAAAAGGTAAATTGGATCATCGTGGGGGTGTTGGCACTTTGGTTTATTAATGTAGTGCGCATCACTTTATTTTTAACCTCAATCAACCAGGGCTGGCCAATGCCTTTGGGAATTGACCATCATACCTGGTTTAATATAGTCGCCTACCTCTTGATATTTTTTATGATCTGGCTTTATGATAAATCTTACTTAAAGGAAACACACAAAAGAATTGATAAAACTAATGGAGAACAAAACAAGTACTGATCTGGGGCAATACGACAATTCATTGTATCAACCAGGCAACGCACTGAAGAGGACTTGTTGGTACGCAGTAAATTTATTTTTTTTCAAAAGTGCCATCTTTCCTTTCTCGGGATTTAAAGTGTTTCTTTTAAAATTATTTGGGGCGAAAATCGGACATAATATTCGCATAAAACCTTCTGTCAACATTAAGTATCCATGGTTTTTAGAAATTGGAAATCACGTCTGGATTGGGGAAGGAGTATGGATAGATAACCTGGGAAGTGTAAAAATCGGGAACCATGTGTGCCTGTCGCAGGGCTGTATGTTATTATCAGGAAATCACGATTATACCAAACCGGGTTTTGATCTGATTATAAAAGAAATAGTGCTGGAAGATGGAGTATGGATTGGGGCAAGGGCAGTTGTATGTAATGGAATAATTTGTAAAGATCATTCCATATTGACAGTGGGTTCGGTTGCCACGCGAAACCTTGAATCCTCTTCTATTTACCAGGGAAATCCTGCTGTGAAAGTGAAGGATCGGTATGGCTAAAAATTTTACGATAGTTGTGGAAGTCATGTACAGCGATTTCCAATAAAAAGTAAAATATTGTGGTTTTAAAGATTTTAAAACTAATGAGGAATTGTAATCTTATCTATATAATAATTGTGGAAATAGGGCGTTTCAAGAGTGTTTTTCAAAAAATAATTATCGAAATAAAAAAAAAGCCCTTTCTTTATAACCAAATTAGCTAATGAAAGTCACGATTATAACCGTTACACTGAACTCTGAGAAATACCTTGCTGATTGCATACAGTCTGTTTTTAGACAAAATTATAAGAACATTGAGCATATAATAGTGGATGGGAAATCTACTGATAACACGGTGCCTATTATTAAAAAACACAGCAGTTGTATTGCAAAATGGATTTCAGAAACCGACCGTGGAATGTATGATGCCATCAACAAAGGAATAGCAATGGCAACGGGTGATATTATTGGTGTTTTAAACAGTGATGATATTTTTGCTGCGGATGATGTAATTCAAAATATTGTGGATTGTTTTACCGAGACAAAAACAGATTCTGTTTTTGGAGATCTCGTTTTTGTAAATCCTACTAATCTGCAAAAGATCACCAGGATATGGAAAGGTTTGCCTTACCGACGTTTTAGATTTAACTACGGCTGGATGCCTGCTCATCCCACTTTTTATTTGAAAAGAGAGTTGATCAAACAGTATGGCTTATACGAAAATCATTATCATACGGCCGCTGATTATGAATTTATGGCGCGCTATCTTTATAAGTATCGCATCAGTTCTACTTACCTGGAACAGATGGTAGTGAAGATGAGAAACGGCGGCCTAAGCAACGGAAACCTGAAGAGAAGATTGCGTGCTAACCGACGTGATTATCTTGCAATGAAGAAAAATAATATTCCATTTTCATTCTTTGTTTCCATTTTAAAACCGATTGGTAAAATTCATCAATATAAAAATGCATTTTACAAACCTGCACATAAAAGAGTGCCTCAAACTATCAATCCTTCCGTTACCTATTTGCTCACTACAGACGGAAAAAGGGTAGAGTCTCATGCTGAATTTATTCAATAGAAAAAAAATTGAACCTGCATTGTATCCCGGCTTTTCATGGCTGTATCAGGATATTCATTCTCATATTTTACCAGGGATCGATGATGGATCGCCTGATGTAGAAACTTCGCTGTTATTACTGAAGTCCTTGTCTGATGTAGGTATCAAGCGATTTATATTTACTCCGCATATTATAGGAGACATGTACAGAAACACTCCTGATACGATAAATAATGCGCTTCGGATTTTGAAAAGTGCTGTAGAAAAAAGTGGAATGCAGATAGAATTAAGTGCAGCAGCCGAGTATATGCTGGATGATTATTTTATGGAGCTGCTGCGCAAAAAAAATGGGTTATTAACGCTGCGCAAAAATTATATACTCACCGAATTGTCGTATGCAGCATCACCTGATAATCTTGAACAAATTGCATTTGAAATTATCACGAGCAATTACCAACCTTTGATGGCGCACCCTGAAAGATATTTTTATTACCATAAAAATTATGACGCCTATTATCGTCTTAAAGAATTGGGATTTCTGCTACAAGTAAATCTTCTTTCACTGACGGGCTACTACGGAAAAAGTGTAGCCAAAGCTGCTAAATTTATCTTCGATAATAATCTTGCCGATTTTACCGGCACCGATCTACATCACGTCAATCACCTTAATGTGCTCACCGACGTAAAATCCATTTCATTGTTTGAAAAGTATTTAGGCCACAGAGTTT
>JBDSHT010000088.1:0-4512 GCA_039918315.1 Ginsengibacter sp.
TTCCATCAGGCGGGGTGTCAAGAATGTTATACTTCTGTAAAGAAAGTATTCTTTCATTTTCTGTTTCGGTGTTCATGTCGGTTGACTTTGGTTATAAAGATAGCGTCATAGGTTTAATAAATGCTCCACTTTTTATCCAAAATTAATACCAAAATTTGTTCTGCCCTACCGACAATAGGCGCTACATAAAATGGTCCCGTTTCTGATCTATTTTATTCTACAATTTTACTAATCTATGAAACGCGACCGCCGGCTTGTCTCCGACAAATGGCCTCCTGCAAAGGATCGTGTTAATTATCCAACAGCGGTTAAAATTTTCTATGCTTGCGCAGAATTCGGAGGTAGATGTCATTGGTCACAAGACCAACAAGGGAAGATAATAGTCAACTAAAAATATTCATATTTTCATTGATATTTTGTGCTTATTTTAAGGATATGTAATACGATATTGTTACAAACCAGGCGCGGTCTGACGCGCTGCGTACTGACCACTAGTCTTGTTCAAATTGTGGGTTGCGGTTAGTGGCCGACTCCAAAGGTAAGACCGGGGTTAGTCATTATTGAATGATCTGACTCATTTCCCTAAGAACATAATTTGCGCCCTTTTTTTTACAGCACTTACTTCCCAGCATGGTATTTGATCTGTGGATTTATATATACAGTTAACTAAAATGCCTTTACCAGGTGAAAAAATATCGGGAAGCCAAATTATCGTTATGCTTCGGGAAAACAATCCTTTAGCATGGGGACATTTATATGATAAATATGCTTTGGCTATGTATGGTTTAATCTGTGATCTTACAGAAGATAAATTACTTGCAGAAGAAATTTTGATAAAAGCTTTTCTGGAATTAAAACAAAAACAAACGCAATTAAAAATCGAATATGCGCTTCTCCCTATTATTTTGCGACACACACATTCCTATACAATAAAGCATTTAAAAAAAACTGGAATTACCCCAAGAACTTTACATCCACCGAAAGAAACAGAACTAATACATCTACTCACGACTCAATGCCATTCCCTAAAAGAAGCAGCATCCACTCTCAATATAACAGTAGAAGAAACCCGGCAAAACCTTCACGTTGCCTTTCTAAATCTCAGAATGCAAAATAACATCCCGGTAATTGTCCTTGTTGCGGATGATGCCAAAGGTCGGACAGCGGGCATCCATAAGTCCTGTAAATCCTGATACTTAAACTCCCTCCACAATCCCAATCTCCGCCTCACTCAAACCATACAATTCATACACGAGTTTGTTTATTATATCATCGGTGTATTGTATTCTTGTTTCTAATTGCTTGAGTTTATCGGGAAGGGTGGTTTGTTGTTTTTCTTTTTGTAATTGTAAAAGAGTATTCACCAATTTATTCAATTGTTCATCTTTCTTTTTATCAATAACGGGAATAGGAAATTGTAAAATATCCCTGATCATAATTTGCGGAAAGGTGTCATCGTCACCGATTTGAAACTTCTTTCTAAAGTACCAGCCAATCAACGAAGCGTTAAGAATCGCAAGAATACTTTTGTATGAATAGGATTTATCGTTCAGTTTAAGAACGTGAAGCAATGTATTGCAATATGCAGTCTCAGGAATGAATGTTGCAATAAGCGTTTTGCCTGTGATTTTTCTAATGAGGATTTTTTCATCTTTAAAATTTTCAGGCTTTCTCGGAGCAGCAAGCCAGTCTCCGTATTTTATCCAATTATTATTTTTCCAAAATAGTTCATACCTACCAATGTGTTTCCCGTCATAAAATGGTAACCAATTTTGATCGGTGCGATGAACAGACGTGAAGGGCTTTTCATCTCTGGTTCTTTTTGTTTGTGCAGGGTTTCCTTTGCCAACTTCGTAGGATTTAATTCCGGAATACATTAAGCCAAATTCATCTAATTTCTTTTTACCCAATTCAATTTTTATTACCAAAGCCTTTTCAGTATTATCCATTTGTAGATTAAAAGTGTCTTGTTCAAACCAATCCTTTGCCTTAATGTAAAATTCCTTTTGAGGGCTTTCAACAGACTGGATGACTTGCTTCTTGCCAAACATTTTTATCCAAACATTTGACTGATGGAACTTATTGGTGTATTCAGTTTTTTCTGTCCGCAAAATAATAGTATCGACTGTCGCTCCGGAAAAGACATTTGAAGGAAGCCCAACAATTTCCTGTAATACTGAATTGCGTAATAGCATTTCTCTTGCAGGCTGAGTAAATTTCAGATTCAATAAAGTATCAGGAATAATATAACTCAATAGGCCACCGGGTTTCAGAAGTTTTAACCCTTGCTCTATAAACATTAAATAACTTTCTCCGCGCCATACAGCAGTCCTGAATTTATTTTTAAAATAGTTGATTTCATCTGGAGAGAAAAATGCTCCATAAGGTGGATTGCCTATTATAATATCGAAACCCACAATCTTTCCGTAGAAGGCTTCAGGTTCACTTGCAGTATATTTTTCAATGAGGTCATTCGCATCCTTCTCAAGTTTTTTAACCTTGTAATATTGGTTAAAAAGATCCTGGTTTTTCGGTTGCTTTTTTACACGAAATACTTTTGGAAATGCATTCTCCCAACTAAAGGGCTTTACCTTTTTTTCTATGCCCGGTTCTAAGTCTAACATGCCGTCAAAGAAATCAACTCCTATCAAACTATTCCCGCATTTTATATTATCATCCAACGTGGGCAATATCCTTTCACCAAAAGTCATTTGAGCATTTATGCTGCTTCTGGTTTCGCCTTCCATGCATTTCAGCATCAGGCTTAGCTTGGTTACTTCCACCGCCTGCGCATCTATGTCCACTCCAAAAATATTGTTCAGAAGTATTTGCTTTTTTAGGGAAGTGGTAAGGTGTCCGTCGGGAGTCAGCGGCAATAGTTTCTTTTCTTTTATCGCATCATTTCTTTGCTTCGTATTGTATTCGTTGCTTGCTGCAATCGTACTCAACTCTTCAAACTTTGGTTTGTAATATTCCTGGTGAAAATTTAAAAGATACTGGTACGCGCCAATTAAAAAACTTCCGCTGCCACAAGCCGGGTCCACGATTTTTATGGCTTCTATTTGTTTAGGGTTTAAACCTTCGGTTAATTTACCTCCTGTGTTTTTTACAATGTACTCTACAATGTATTCCGGTGTATAATAGACCCCGCCTGCTTTGCGCACTTCCGGCTTTTCTTCTATCACCGCTTTGTGCGCCGGTGTTAGTCTTATTTGTTTACCCAAAAATTGTTCATACGCACTGCCCAATATTTCTACACTTAGCACACTAAACTCGTAAGGGCTTGCAGGGTAATACAATTCGTTCAGGATTTTTTTAATGGTTTTATTATCCAAAACCAATCCCGCACTCAGTGTATCTTTTTTAAAATCAAACAGGCCGCTGTTGTATTTGCTGTCGGCTTCTTTAAAATATTTAAACAGGTTTTGATAATACACATCACCGGTCAGACTCTTTGTGAGTCTTCCATATTCTTCCACGCCACGGTCTTCTGCTATGCGCAAAAAGATAAGCCTGTCAAGGGTTTGCTGTACCGCAAAATTGATATCGTCTTCATTCAGTTGTGTATTTCTGAGAGCAATATTTTGTGCCAGTTCTTTGCGCCATTCATCCAGCGATACCAGAAATTCTTTATCCACTGTGCTCGTGCCTTTCTTGTTGCTGTCGCTATTTACATATTTATCGAAGCCACCTTTCAGTACTTTTTCTTTGCTGAAATTGTTCCAGATAAAATCGAACTCCGTGAGGTAATCTTTGTAGGTAATATATTTAATGCGGCTCGTGCCTGCCTTGTCGGTAATGTTTGGTTTTCGTTTACAATCATACACCGCAAACTCTTCAAAATCGGTAAGAATAGAAACGGGAAGTTTAGCACTCCATGCATAACGACGCACCTGATAAGCAGGCAATATTTCATCCTTCACATGCACACTCGGTTTCTTGGCTTCCACAAAAAATAATCTTTTGCCACCCGGCAATCTGAAAGAATAATCAGGCGCTTTGGTAGCGCTTCCTATTTTTATTTTGTCTTCGTGTATCACTTCCCTGTAGGCTTCTGCGTTGCCTGCGGAATTGTTCATGTCCCAACCCAGTGCCGTAAAAAACGGGTCGATAAAGTCTTTGCGGGTAAGGGTTTCATTGTACTCACTTTTTTTATAAGAAGCCAATTGTTCATGGAAACTTTCTACCAGTGCAGCAATTTGAGAGAGTGCTTCTTCTTTTGTAAACATGCAGTTGCATTAATAAGCCAAATGTAAAGGAAATGATTTATAGGTGTAGATGAATAGATTTTTGGCGTGAGCACGGCAGTACTTTCCTGTGGCAGAAAAGTGGCTTCATTTGAATAATGCCCAATGATTTATTCTTTATCAGATACCGCGTAACATCACACTTTATCTGAGTCCCTCATTGCCTGGGAAAATCTTATTTGCTTACGTTCTGTATTATTTATTTGGTTGACTAAGTTCCTGAATTTTTGCAGTAAGCATTTCGAAAGAATACCGGTCACTATTG
>JBDSHT010000089.1:0-3600 GCA_039918315.1 Ginsengibacter sp.
ACGATTACAGGCCGGAATATTCTCCAACATTCTGTATTGCAAATATTCAGATCACGAAAAAATGGAGCAACGGAATTGAATTGTATGGCGGCGTAAAAAACATTTTCGATTTCGTACCAAAGGATCCAATCCTTCGCGCTTTTGATCCATTTAACAAACATGTTGATGACCCAATTTATAATCCTTACAGTTACACTTTTGACCCAAGTTATAATTATTCTTCCATGCAAGGTACCAGAGGTTTTATAGGATTGCGATATAATCTTTTATAAGCGAGCCAAACTTTATAGTTTACCAATTCTAAACACGTTGCATTTTTAGAATTACATTTTTTCCTAAAATTATCAAGGCGGAAATGGCTAATTTTGCCGGGATTTATTTGACATTTTATTAATGCTGAAAAAAACATGTAAACATCATGAAAGTAGAAAAAAAGAATAACAAACTGACTACCTCCACCGGCACGCCAGTTCCTGACAATCAGAATATACAAACTGCCGGAGTGCGCGGCCCTGCCCTATTACAGGACTTTTGGTTTTTAGAAAAGATGGCTCATTTCGATCGCGAAGTGATTCCTGAAAGGCGTATGCATGCTAAAGGTTCAGGCGCTTACGGCACATTTACCGTGACACATGATATCACTAAATACACCATGGCAGATATCTTTTCAGAGGTAGGAAAGAAAACTAAAATGTTTACCCGCTTCTCTACAGTAGCAGGCGAAAGAGGAGCTGCAGATGCAGAACGTGACATCAGGGGATTTGCAATGAAATTTTATACCAATCAAGGCAATTGGGATTTAGTAGGAAATAATACACCCGTGTTTTTCTTTCGTGATCCGATGAAGTTTCCGGACTTGAATCATGCTGTAAAAAGAGATCCACAAACCAATTTGCGCAGCGCTGATAACAACTGGGATTTTTGGACATTATTACCAGAGGCTTTACACCAGGTTACCATTGTAATGAGTGACAGAGGTATTCCGCGTTCATTTAGATTTATGCATGGATTCGGAAGCCATACTTTCAGTTTTATAAATAAAGACAACGTAAGGCATTGGGTAAAATTTACTTTCAAGACCCAGCAAGGAATTGAAAACTTCACCAATGAAGAAGCGATAAAGACAATTGGAACGGATAGAGAAAGTAGCCAAAGAGATTTGTTCGAGGCAATCAAAGAAGGCAATTTTCCAAAGTGGAAAATGTTTATTCAAATAATGACAGAGGAAGAAGCAAACAACTATCACATAAATCCTTTTGATCTTACGAAAGTATGGCCACATGCCGATTACCCGCTAATTCCTGTTGGCGAATTTGAACTAAACCGCAATCCTGAAAATTATTTTGCAGAGGTAGAACAAGCCGCATTTAATCCTGCTAATATTGTTCCGGGCATTGGTTTTTCACCGGACAGAATGTTACAGGGAAGACTTTTTTCTTACGGAGATGCGCAGCGATATCGTCTTGGAGTGAACCACTCACAGATACCCGTAAACGCTCCTAAATGCCCATATCATGCATATCACCGTGATGGTGCAATGAGGGTGGATGGTAATTATGGAGCAACGAAACATTATGAGCCCAACAGTTTTAATGAATGGCAGCAACAACCCGAATATAAAGAACCGGCATTAGCACTTTTTGGAGATGCAGGTGCATGGGATCATCGTGTTGATGAAGATTATTATTCACAGCCGGGCAATCTTTTCCGCCTGATGACGGATGATAAAAAACAAATCCTTTTCAACAATACCGCCGGCGAAGTAGGACAGGCACAGAAATTTATACAGGTTCGTCACATCAGACATTGCTATAAAGCAGACCCTGCTTATGGCGAAGGCGTTGCAAAAGCATTAGGTATGTCGATGGAAGAAGTGAATGCTTTTAATCTTGAAAAAGAAAAAGTGGATGATGTTGGTTTAAGATAAAATGATGATTCGTTTTCTGACTCAAAAACCTTTGCACTAAAAATGCAAAGGTTTTTTTATTCAAATAATTTTTGATTTAGGAGTAATTTTTGGGTGCATTTCAAAATGTCGCATCGTTGCGGTGAAAGTGGGCGGTGACACCGCCCACGGCGGGCTGCCCGGGTGGGTGTCCCCACCCACCTGCGGCATTTTGAAATGCACTCTAATTTTTTTCGAACAAATTTTTCATTTATATTTGAATCTAATAATTAAAAATGCAGGAATTAAATTTCCATACTCTTTCCCTAATGCACACAGCAGTTGCTGTTTGTTTTTCATCTCTTCCGGTTCCCGGATGCTGATAGGCGCTTCGTTTTGCCTCTATCAGTGAACTTCTCCCCTAACTAATATTTTTCCTTTTAAACAAAGTCAATCTCATTTTTAAATTATTATTACAATGAAAAAAATAACCATCATTGGAGGTGGAAATCTAGGATCCGCTATTGCCTCCGGATTAATAAAATCAGGTTTTGTAAAACCTAAAAACCTGGTGATCACAAAAAGGAACGTAAAAACGTTACAGTCATTCGCGGAAGAAGGAGTGACAATTATGTCTGATAATAATATGGCTGTGCAAAATGCTGATATTATTATTTTGGCTGTAAAGCCTTACCAGGTGCAGGAAGTATTAACAGCGACCACGTTTCATGACAAACAAATTGTGATTAGTGCAGTAACCGGTATTTGGCTAAAAGACCTGCAACAATGGATCAATAAAAAGGTAACCGTATTCCGTGCAATGCCAAACACCGCTATCGGCATACAACAAAGTATGACGTGCATTAGTCACGAATGTACTGACGCAAAAAAGATTGCACAGGTAAAAGAACTTTTTGAAAAATTAGGCAAAGTAACTTTTATTGAAGAAAAATTAATGGACGCAGCCACTGTGTTAGGCGCCTGCGGAACTGCGTTTGCCATGTGGTACATTAGAGCCAGCATTCAGGGTGGAATACAAATTGGTTTTAGTGCGGCCCAGGCTTCATTTATTGTGGCGCAAACCGTAATGGGAGCTGCAGAATTATTATTGGTTACCGACACACATCCTGAACAGGAAATTGATAAGGTAACAACGCCACGTGGCTGTACCATAGCAGGTTTGAACGAATTAGAGCACCAGGGTTTTAGCTCGGCATTGATAAAAGGGCTTGTGGCAAGTTTTGAAAAAATTGCCTAAATAGTCACTAAGATTTAAAGGGTTTGCCGCAACAAAAGTCTATTTTTTTGCGGTAAACTTTTCCATAATTTCCATCACTTTTACTCCTTCTTCCACAGGACAAGGATTAGAACCTTTATCTAAAAAGTAATTGACTACTTTTTCAATCATCGGTTGTTGCGCATGCATTAATTTCTCAAAGGGAATGATTTGTTCTTCGCTATTAGAAATGATTTTTACCTCCTGCTTATCAAAAAATGAAAATTGAATCCGCCCCTTTTCACCGATAATTTCGCAAAAATCTTCCGGTGAATTCTCTCCAATATTAAAACACCACGTGCCATTAAATACAATTTTATTTTTAAATAAAATCTGACCAGACACAACATCATCTGCTGAATACAACTCATTCGTGTTGATACTAAATCCATGAGCGTTTTCTATTTCACCAAAATAATGATACATCAAATCCAGTTGA
>JBDSHT010000090.1:0-9012 GCA_039918315.1 Ginsengibacter sp.
TCCGGGGGCATTTACGGTATGTTGCTTTATTTTATTTTTTCGGGAATTGGTCTTATCACGGTTTTTAAAAAATTACAAAAGAAAATAAAAATCCAATGACCGCATATTCTCACGACGAACTTTACAATTGTTATGTTAATTCCGAAGCGAACAGTGCTTTTGAATCTTCTGAAATAAGCAAGGAAATCCTTGCTAAGGTCAAAGGATCTTACTCTTGCAAGCTATATACGCCAAGTTTGTTTATAGCAATCGCACTGGGAATTGTAACGGTTATCGCTGTAATTTTTACCGGGTTTCTTGTTTGGCTTTTGGCAAATGCAGATTCTTCTACAGGCATTACTTTCATCTGCTTATTGATGACTTTAATTAGTTATGTTTTATTAGAATGGATGGTCAAACGCAAGAAGTATTTTAATGCGGGAGTTGATAATGCGCTGATGCTTTTAGTACTTGGTTTTTTAGCAGGTGCTATTCTTGGTTCGGTTGATAATCCGCCATGGATATTTTTCAATGGATTAATGATGGTGGTATCCTTGTGGCTTAGTATCCGATTTGCAGATTCGCTCATGACAATAGTTTCGGGTAGTTTCTTTTTAGTGTTTTGTTTTTTATTGATTTTAAAAACAGGCAATGCTGCTATTATTTATTTCCCTTTTGGGATGATGGGAATTATTGCTATTCTATATTTTGGGGTTGCTAAATTAAAAAAGCATGTGAGTTTTGTTTACGAAAAATGTATCTCTGTGTTAACTGTTTTTTTACTATTAGCATTTTATATAGAGGGAAATTATTGGATAGTAAATGAACTGCAATCCGTTAGTTATACCACTAAGGCACCCTTTGCTTTTGGATGGTTATTTTGGATTTTCACTTATGTCATTCCAGTAATCTATATCGTTTACGGGATTATGAAAAAAGATTTATTACATATTCGCAGTGGTATTATTTTGGTGGCAGCAACTGTATTTACTTACAAATATTATCACGATCTTCTGCCATTGGAATTTGAAATGTTATTAGTAGGCTTGCTCCTGGTGGGCATTAGCTATTATCTTATAAAATGGCTAAGCCCTTCTCGCAATGGATTTACTTCTGAAGCCACTTCTTCTCAACCTGCCTGGAAAAATGTGGAAGCACTTATAATTGCAGAAACTATGGGCGGCGACAAACCAGGTGAGCCAGATCAAATCTTTTCTGGAGGCAGTGGTGGGGGCGGTGGTGCAACTGGGGATTTTTAATCTTTCCCCATTTTCTCCAAATACGCGTCTAAAAATGCTCCCCGCAATCCAACCTTCATAATTCGTCCTTCTTTATCTAAAATGAGGCTGTGCGGGATTCCTACGATGTTGTATGCTTTTGAAATCTCTCCTTCAAAGCCCTTGTAATCTACCAATTGAGTCCACACCATTCCTTCATCTTTCATTGCCTTTTTCCAACTAGCATCGTTTTCATCGAGAGAAAGACTTACTATGCTGAACACATCGGATTTTGTTTCGTTCAAATGTTTTAAATGAGGAATTTCACCACGGCATGGTCCACACCAACTGGCCCAAAATTCAATCATCACAACTTTTCCTTCAGGAATATATTTTGACAACATTACTTTTTTACCATCGGGTGTTTGAAATTCAAAATCCTGGTATTTAATTCCGATGGCAGTCTTACGCGAGTTTTTGGAAGCATCCATAAATACGTCCAGGTTGTAGGTTCCTTTCCATACCGGGCTGATCGTTTTTACAAGATCATCGATTTGCGGAATTGAAAGCGTGGTAGTATATCCTTCCAACATATAATATGCCTGGTCAAATGCCACAATAGATTTCGGATTATCATGAACATAATCCATCGTGTATTTCATTATTTTATCCGAAAGTTCATTGTATTTATTGGCTAAAGCAATTCCCTCGCTTGTATTAAATTTTCCTTCCAACGCAGGCAGGTGGTACACTTTCAGATATTCTTCGTCTGTTTTAGAAAGTTCTTTTTTTAGGTCTATTACTCCATGATTAAATCTTAATGATTCATCTTGTGCAGGCGAACCGGAAATTACTGGAGGTACGGAAGTTGCATTTCTTTTGTAATAGTAAGTAGGCAATGATTCCAAATTTCCTGTGTAAGTGATGTCACTGTTATCTAAATAAAAATTACTTGCAAGCCATGTGGACGCACCTGATCTTTCACCCTTAGGTGTTTTATCTAAAATTAATTTTACCAATACAGGAGCTGCTAATTCCCCGGTAAATTTGAACGTACCATTCTTGATTGTAGTGCTGTCGTCAACCGGTATTTTAGCAACACCTTCGCTTTTTAGGTAAACCTTCATTCCGTCAGGACTTCCCTGGATATGACCTGTTACCGTATATTTTTTTTGCGCAAAAACAATTACAGGAAATGCAAGTATTATCAATAAAATATTTTTCATGCTTTTAATTTTTTTCTTTTTAAAGACGATGCTTTTCTTATTTAAAATTCTTCACCATATTTGGATTAAACAATAGAACACGAGATGGGATTTCAAATGTGTAATGAATACTTTTTGGTGCCAGAGTTTCCAGAATATCTCCTGTGTCTGTATCCTTTCTTTGTACTGCCGGCATTTTTTCTTGTGCGTCCAATCGTTTCATATCCATCCATCTTGTTCCCTTCAAAGCCAGTTCCCACCTGCGTTCCTGCAATACTATCTCTAACGCCTCTGCATTGCCGGAAGCTGTTAATGGTGAATAAGCAAAGGCACTTATTCTTTTACTCCTTATCTCGTTAATAATATCAATCGCGTCATCAGCTTTATTATTATGAACAAGCGCTTCTGCTCTGTTGAGCATAATTTCCGGAACGTTTATTCCATAACTTCCATAATCCGGGCCTCCATAATAATACTCGCCAATGCCATAAAAATCCTGTGCGAAAAGTTGCAAACGGAGATCATCAGGGCTAAAGGTTTCTATTAACTGATTGGAATAAGTTATGTAAAAAATAGCTGCAATATTATTAGGAAGTCTGTGCCATACAATTTCCGGATTGTCTTCTGAAAAAGGTAATTCATACCCGGCAAAATAGTCATTGTAATCTAAAAGATCATTCGTTCCTTCCAAAGCTTTGCCTGCATACAACGCCGCATTGGCATAGTCTTGCATATACAAATAAACCCGCGATAATAATCCAAATGCACTGTACTTATTCATTCTTGCATTGCTGGTATTAGCCCGCGGCAAATAATCGGAAGCCGTTTTTAAATTATTAATTATTGTATCAAATGTTGCCTGCAATGTAGAACGTGCCGGAGTTTTTTCTGTTACGTCAATGCTTGATACCAATGGTATTCCAAGGTCGGATGCAGCCGTGGATGCATTGTACGCTTTGGAATAAATGGTTGCCAGATCAAAATAATACGCTGCACGAAATGCCAGTGCTTCGCCAAAAAGTTGTTTCTTTTTTACATCAGTTCCATCCTTTGCATTGAGTACATTTTTGATGACAACGTTGGTGTTATAAATAGATCTGTATAGCGGCCCCCATATTGCAGGACTCGCTTCCACGCTGTTGTTCAGTTGCGTTTTCCAGAAATAGGCATTGGCATCAGGGTTGTCTTCCACCTTCGTATAGGGTGCATGAACATCATCTGAGGCATACATCATTTGTTCTGGAAAGCTGGTAGTGACAGGTTCTGAATTTAACAGGAGATCAAATTCAGAAACCTTTTCCGGTATCACTACGCCTTTAGGTATTACGTCAAGGTATTTTTTGCAACTGGAAATAGCAACGGCCAGTGTAAAAATTAAGGCTATATGGAAATATTTTTTCATTCTGTTGTTAGATTAAAAGTTTGTGTAAAATGATATGCTGAAAAATGGTTGCTGCTTCAGCGTTCTTTGACCTGTAACGCGATTGATTGCATCAGGATCAATGTCATTTCCACTGAATGTATAATTAAAAGCATTTTGAATTTGTGCCCTTAATTGTGTTCTTGAAAAACCCATTTTAGAAAGTGCAGCAGCTTTTAAATTATAAGTGACCACAACATCTCTAAGTCTTATGTTATCTGCCTTTCTTACAAATTTCGATGCATAATTATATCCGAGCCTTGCATAGGAATCAAAGTATCCCGGAGTATTAATTACGGGGAAACCGGGAATCTCTGTGCTGGTTTCATCTCCGGCCTTCTTCCAATAATTTTCTGACCCTGCGAGTACCCTTCCATTATCGATTATTTTAAAAGGATCAGGTGCCTCAACTCTTGTTACGTAACCGCCGTAATACATGAATAAAAAAGAAAGATCAAAATTTCCAAAAGTAAATTGGTTATTCAACCCTACCACATATTTTGGAGTGGTGGTTCCCATAAATTTCAGATCTTCCAATGCTACTTCGTCGGTACCGGAAGCAGACGAATTAATTACTTTGGGCTTGCCATCTGCTCCAATGATTTGGGGAATACCAAGATTACTCAGACCTGCATATTCATAAGCGAATAATGCATTAATTGGAAATCCTTTTTGAATATTTAAAATGGAAACCAGTGGTAATCCTGTCTGAGAATTTGAAACAGTTTTGACTGCAGTCACTTCGTTTTTATTAAATGATCCGGTGATTTGAGTTTGCCATGCAAAGTTTTTTTCCTTTATGTTGATGCTGTTAATGCTTATCTCAAAGCCATTGTTTAAAATAGATGCGGTGTTGGCATTGTACTCATTAAAGCCACTTGTAGGGTCAGATGAATATTGTCCGAAAACGTCTTTAGAATTCTTTTTATAATAATCCAATGAACCAAACACACGATTGCTAAATACAGCAAAGTCCAGGCCCACATTGGTATTGGAAGTGCGTTCCCAACGCAGCGACTGGTTTTGTGGTGACTGTACATCATAGTATTGTGGAAATGGAAACACATCATAATTCAATCCTGAATTAAGAATTAAAAACGGTCCGTTGTTGCTGGTAGGTATGTTTCCATTTTCTCCGTACGCTGCGCGTAATTTTAAATCACTCAACCAACTGATATCTTTTGCAAAGCTTTCATTGCTGATTCTCCAATTAGCTCCAATAGAATAAAATGGCTTGTTGCGGAATTTAGGATCAGTTCCAAAAAGATTGGTTTTGTCCAAACGAAAACTTCCTGAAAGGGAAAAGCGATCATCATAAACATAAGTGCCATCTCCATAAAAAGATACAAATCTTCTGTCATCATAGGCTTCGCCAAAATAATCTTCATAGATTAAATTAGGACGGCTAAGAGTAGGAATATTTTTAAAAGGAGTGGTAAACGGTGAAGCAAGTTTTATAAAATTCACAGGCCTCACAATTAAGGATTGACCATCATATCCAAAGAAGGAATTCATGTATGAGGACAAAGTTGTCTTCCTTATTTCTGATCCCGCGATAGCGGAAATTGAATGCTTGAAATCGGGTGTATGGTAGTTGATATTAAATTGTCCCCGTACGGTATAATCACTTGTCTTTTGATTTACTCTTGTCAAAAAATCTCCTTGTGGCAAATCCGGGAAAGATGCCAGCCCGGTTACAGGATCCTTTGTGGCCTTGTAATTCAAGAGACGGCGTACCGTAAACGCTTCATCGGTTTGTAATAAATCACGGCTCGTTGGCTGGTCTTCAAATACACCTCCTAAATCTAAAGAAAGCCATTTCGATAATTTTGCATTTAGTCTTCCCTGGAATCTTACAGCAGTTGTTTTAGTGGTATTGGTATTTGCAAAAAGCTCCTGGTAGGGATAATACATTTGATCATAAAGACCGAGTACCATATTTTCGGAATTGCTTGCGGAAAGAATTCCCGTGTATGGGTTACGGTTAGGTCCTACATTTACAGGCAGGGCATTACCGTTTTCATCAGCAAGTTTTTCGTAGGGATAAAATTTATTGAGAGATACTTTATTATTAAAATCATTGACAGTGGAATTATTTCCCGCATCAGTAGATTTATAATTAGAATAGATAGCACGGAAATCAAATTTAATTGCTTTGGTAAATTGATGCGTGCTGGCAAAATTCAATAAAAAACTTTGGTTGTTATTTCGTTGGTTTTGCGTTTCATCGCCAATATAATTTACTCCAAGTAAATAGGTATTTTTTTCTGTTCCGCCACTTACATCTAAATCAATATTGCTCGTGAGCCTGCGGCGATAAAAGAGATCAGAATATTCTTTTAAATTATCGTATCCTCCAATTGCCTGAATGCGGCTGTCTAATTCTGGCTTTGAAATATTGCCTGCTTTAAAGTCGTAAACAGCTTGCTGCACGGGTGATACAGGTGCTTTGGCATTGGCGTAGGTAGTTCCGGATTGGCCGGAAAGAATTGTGTAATCACTTTGAATGCCTGCATAATCCAGGGCACTTCCAAATTTTAAATATCCAAAATTAGGTTTATCCTGGAAGCCTTGTGTAGCTCGGAAGTTGAATACTGCTGCTCCACTTTTACCTCGTTTGGTTTCAATAATAATTACTCCGTTTGATGCACGTGCACCATAGATAGAAGCGGCTGCTGCGTCCTTTAAAACGTTTACGGAAATGATGTCATTAGGATTAATTGATCGGATGTCTATTTCTGTGGGAAAACCATCCACCACAATCAAAGGTTGTTTCACCGCATCAAAAGTAGAGATGCCCCTGATGGTAATTTCTCCCGACTGACTGTTAACAACCAATCCTGGAATTTTGCCTTCAAGGCTTTCTGCAAAATTTCCTGTAACTGCCACACGCTGGTCATACTTTTCTCTGCCGATTGAAGACACGGCACCCGTAATTTTTGTCTTTTGCATTTGAGAATAACCGGTAGATATAATTACTTCTTCTGAGGATGTAACTTTTGTTTGTACAGTTACGGATATAAAGGTTTTTCCTCCGAGTTTCACTTCTTTACTTTCAATGGTAACTCCTGTAAAAACCAGGATGGCATTTTCCGAAACATTCGTCAATGAAAATTCTCCCTTGTCATTCGTGGATGTTCCATTGCTACTTCCTTTCACAATTACAGAAGCCAATACAGGTGTTCCACTTTCATTGACAACTTTTCCCTGCACATCGATGTTAGCAATTTCAGCAATCGGCTTTGTAGTTGAAGTAATAGAAGTCGGCAATTCTTTTATCACGACCACATTCGATATTATAGAGTACGTCAGCGGCTGATCTCTAAAACATTCATTCAACACATCTTTTATGTCTGCCTTATCAAATTTCAAGGTTACCTGTTTTGCTTTTTTAAGAACATCCAGGGTATAAACAAAATCGAATCCGGATTGACGGCGAATGTCTTTGAGCACATTTTCCATCTTCCCGTTTTTTACGGAAATAGTGATGGTTTGGGCATCGGTTTCAGCACTAACCTGGAAACAAAAAATCACTAAAAAAAGTAGGGATAATTTCATTGTCTTAAAAGCTTGGTCCCATATTTTCTTTGGGTACGTTGAAAAACCAAATTGCATAACTTTGATAAGTTTTGAGGTGATAAATTTGTGTAACAGCTATTTATTCAATCAGAATTTCTCCGGGAGTGTTACAGCACTTCCCGGATTTTTTTTATATTTTATTATGGACTTACAATTACTTTTTTTCCTTCAATTGAGAAATGAACGCCACCGGTTGCCGACAATATTTTAAAAATATTGGAAGCACTTACCTGCCGTGAAATCGTTCCCTCAAATATTTTATTGACCTCTCCTGTATATTCTACCTCCACATCATACCACCGGGCTACCTGCTTCATAATGAAATGAATATTGGCTTCATGGAAATAAAATTTTCCATTCTTCCAAGCCATTACTTCTTCCGTATTTATTTTATTTTCAACCACCATTTTTCCCGATCTATTATCCAGTATTAATTGTTGACCGGGAATAATTATTTTGTCTTGATTGGCATGTTTCACTTTTACAGAACCTTCCAGCAGTGTGGTTTTGATAGCTCCTTCGTCCTCATAACTGTTTATATTAAAATGCGTGCCAAGCACCTGCACTTCCATATCATTTACTTTTACAGTAAATGGCATTTTAGCATTATGCGCTACCTCAAAATAGGCTTCCCCTTTTATTGTAACCTCTCGTGTATTTCCTGTAAAAGAAGTTGGAAAGATGATGCTGCTTTCTGCGTTTAACCATACCTGTGAGCCATCTGCTAAGGCCACCTGGTATTGTCCCCCGCGCGGTGTGCTGATGGTATTAAATTGAATTACTGATACCTGATTGCTGATACCTGATTGCTGATATCTGCTTGCTGATTGCTCATACGCCAGTTTTCCATTTTCTAATTTTACGACCTGTGTATTTCCCTGGCTGCTCAATAATCCATTTTGTGCGCTGTCCAAAACAATTGTTTGGCCATCGGCTAATGTAAGTATCGCACGATTGCCACCGGGTGCGATATCTTTTTGTTCAGTTGGTTTAGTAACGGCGGATAGTTTCTGAACCTTTTGGCTATTATTAAAATATACCATTGTGCTTAGTAAAATTAAAATAACAGAAGCCGCTGCTGCCAGTGGTTTCCAGAATTTTACAATTTTTGTTTTTTGAGTAATACCGGCTTCAAGATGAATTTTTTCCAGCATTCTTCCTGATATATCAGGAGCAATTATTGCATTTGAATCACTAAGAAATTCGGATTCCAACAGGTTACGCACCTCACCTGACCCATCGTTTTCAACGAAATCAAGAAAGGCTTGCTTATCACTTTCTGACCATTCATTATAGGACAGCCAGGCTTTTATTTGTTCTTTAGAATTCAAGTGAGTTTTTCATAAATACTCAAAAAAGGAAAAACGGGGGGGGGGGTAGATTAGTAAAAATAAAAAAGGAGATGGCAAGCTCCCACGCCACAAATTATTTCATTGTGGGTGGCTACATAAGTTTTTAAGAATGCCATAGAATCCTGCAAGTATTCTTTCACAGTATGTTTGGAGATGTGCATTTCCTCTGCAGCTTCTTTGTATGTCTTTGATTCTAATTTGCAAAGTTGGAATGCCCGCCGTTTCTGAGGAGATAATTGTTGTAGCCCACTTTGTAAAAT
>JBDSHT010000091.1:0-5484 GCA_039918315.1 Ginsengibacter sp.
GATACCGTGACATGCTAAAGGATTATGACCGGGGTGCAAAAAAAGATAAGAGACAAAAGGAAGCAGTAATTTTTATTAAGCAAAAGATTGATTCTGCCAAATGGTTTATCGATGCCATCAAGCAACGTCAGCATACTTTGTTAAGCACTATGACAACTATTGTTGAGTACCAGAAACAATTTTTCCTGACGGGAGAAGATACCGATTTGCGTCCTATGATTTTAAAGGATATCGCGGAGAGAACGTTTCTTGATATCTCAACTGTAAGCAGGGTGGCTAACAGTAAATTTGTACAAACAGAATTTGGCACCTACCGGTTAAAGTTTTTCTTTAGTGAAAGCCTGGTTACCGATAGTGGCGAAGAAGTAAGTACCCGCGAAGTGAAAAAAATATTAAGTAATCTCATTGAAGAAGAAAATAAGTTGCGCCCTTTAAGTGATGAAAAGTTGACTGAAGCGCTACAAGAGAAAGGCTATAATATTGCGCGCAGAACAGTGGCTAAATACCGTGAACAATTAAATATTCCCGTGGCACGATTGAGAAAAGAATTATAAATGGAAAACGTATCGATGCCTTCAAACTCTTCAGCCAGATCCGGAATATTTCAGGAGGAAATCCGCCATCCTCTTATTATTAGATGGATCGCCTATTTTTTTTCGGTTCTATTTCATCCGCTTTTTATTCCGGCAATCGCAGTATGGTATCTTGTTTATTTACAGCCTGGTTATTTTACAGGAACACCCGAGGACAGTAAATTCATGACTGTTTTTAAAGTGGCTTACAACACTATATTTTTCCCGGCGCTTACTGTGTTGCTTTTGAAAGCTGTTGGCTTTATAAAAAATATTTTTTTAAGAACCCAGAAGGAAAGAATTATACCTTATGTAGCTACCAATATTTTTTATTTCTGGATGTACCTCGTTTTAAAAAACCAGTATGGAATTCCGCCCATTCTTACCAGTTATATTTTTGGAATATTTTTAGCATCTTCTTTAGGACTTCTTGCGAACGCTTATTTTAAAATTAGTATGCATGCTCTTGGAATGGGATCACTTTGCGGGCTCATTTTAGTAATCATTTTTTCAGGATTTTCTTATGTTGTTTTTTTACCGGCAATGATTATTTTCCTTCTCACAGGTTTCGTGTGCACCTCACGGTTAGTAGTAAGCAACCACACAACTTTTGATATTTATACAGGAATTTTAATTGCCATTCTTTGCCAGTTTGTCTCCTATCTTTTTATTGGATAATCCTGCATCCATTGCGTTTTCACATATAGTTTGAAAGTAAGATTTTCCTCAAATGGGAAACGCGAAATCATTTTAATCAAACATCATAGATACCTTTAGTTATCGTTTAAAGTACAATGCTATCGCAATTGTAAAAGAGGTGTTTTTTTAAATTCTCAATAATAAAATGCTATGCCTTTCAGTGATATTCAAAAATGGATCAAAGAATTTCCTTTACTGGATAATATAATTCAACTAAAGCCGGTGACATGGATTAATCCACGGAGGAAATTAATGAGTGAAATTAAATCCTTACCTGTGAACCGGCATGATATGGGGGAAGCTGAAAAATTGTGGGAACGATTTGCACCATACCTCTGTAAAGCCTTTCCGGAAACTAATCTTACGCATGGAATCATAGAATCGCCATTGAAAGAAATTGAGAGTTTAAAAAAAGAATTGAATAAAAACTCTGGTCATCAAATTGAGGGAAAATTATTTTTAAAATGTGATAATGAATTACCTATTGCCGGTTCCATAAAAGCAAGAGGGGGAATATATGAAGTGCTTCATTATGCAGAAGAACTGGCACTCAAAGAAGGGCTAATAAAAAAGGATGGTAACTATGAATTATTTGAAAGCGAGACTTTTAGGAAAGTTTTCAGTCAGCATTCTATCGGTGTTGGATCTACCGGGAATCTGGGATTAAGCATCGGTATCATTAGCGCAAAGTTGGGCTTTCATGTCTCTGTGTATATGAGTACGGATGCACGACAATGGAAAAAAGATTTATTGAGATCGAAGGGTGCGAATGTGGTAGAAGTTGAGGGTGATTTTGGCGTAGCCGTAAATGAAGGAAGGCAAAAAACCATCGAAGATCCTAAAGGATATTTTGTTGATGATGAGAATTCAAAGCATTTGTTTTTAGGATACAGTGTGGCTGCAATAAGGCTACAGAAACAATTAACTGAAAAGAAAATTTGTATCGATGCCAAACATCCACTTTTCATTTATTTGCCATGCGGCGTGGGCGGTTCACCGGGAGGCATTGCTTTCGGTTTACGACAGATTTTCGGAGATCATGTTCATTGTTTTTTTGTAGAACCTACTCATTCGCCCTCCGTCTTAATTGGCTTGCTTACCGGCAAAATGGAAAAGGTTAGTGTTCATGATTTTGGCATTGATAATCGGACCGAAGCCGATGGATTGGCAGTAGGCCGGCCGTCTGCTTTTGCCACTCCTATCAGCCGTTTATTAATAAGTGGTATTTACACAATAGAAGATGATGATCTTTTCCGCTTGCTCTATTTATTAGGTAAAAATGAAAATATTTTACTGGAACCTTCTGCAGCCGCAGGTCTCGCTGGTCCCGAAAAAATAATGTTCTCAGAATATATTAAAGCACACCAGCTAGAACCGACAAATATTATTCATATTGCATGGGCCACCGGTGGTTCTTTAGTACCAAAAGATGAGATGCAGGAATTTTATGAAAAAGGAGAGAATCTTTTTAATCACCCTCAGTAAACTATAGATTTATATTCTTAGGATTATAAAAAAGATTTTCTTTATCCCGAGTTATAAAATCATTTTGCGTTAACTGAAAATCATTTTTCCATCACCGGCAAGTCAATATAAGTTCGATAATAAATTCTCTGCTCTGCCTTAATAAAATCATCATCATTAGCATTAAAAATATTGGGTACATACTTTTGAGGATTGCGATCAATCAGAGGAAACCATGTGCTTTGGATTTGTACCATCAGACGGTGTCCTTTTAAAAATACGTGGTTAATATCGTGCAAATCAATTTTAAATTCCTCCGGTTTGTTAGGTACTAAAGGCGAGGGGTTTGTAAAATTTTTTCTGAATCTTCCTCTAAAAACTTCCATGGCTACGGGAAATTGAAAACCACTCATACTTAAATTTTTGCGATCAAAATCAGGGTAAACATCAATCAATTTCACCACCCAATCCGCATCGGTTCCGGAAGTACTTGCTATCAAATGCGCCATGATTTTACCGCTAACGGTGAGATCATTTTCCAATGGTTCTGTTTTAAAACTTAACACATCCGGTCTGGTGTAAACAAACCGCTGATCCTCTACCTGCCAGGGTTTCCAACGACTACCTCTTCCGTAGGTTGCCTCTATTGGAAGTGTTCGATAAGGTACGGGCGAAGCGGGATCACTGGTATAAGATGCATACCCTTTTTGCCCCGATTGCTGAAACCCGAGCGAATGATTTGCACCCACAAATAATTTTTTATTGCTTACTTCTTTGGGAGGCCAGGCACTATAACTTTTCCAAACATTTGAGCCTGTTTGAAAACAATTTGCTTCGTCAAATTTTCCGCTTCCAATATCTTTTAAATAAAAATCAAAATAACTTTTTTGGAGCACCTTGAAGTCGTCACTTGTATTTTTATCAAAAGAAATCAGCCCTAAACTATCTCCTTTACCTCTTGCCCAACCACCATGATTCCATGGTCCCAGAATAATAAAGTTCCGGTTGAAGGTGTCTTTTTTCTCCATGTGATCGTACATCAATTGCGGACCATTTATATCTTCCTGATCATAATATCCTCCCACGTGTAGCATCGGAATATATGGATGTGTAACATAATTTAACGGTGAATTTTTTTGCCAGTAAGCATCATAGTTAGGATGATCAACGAAACTATTCCAGGTTGGAATTTTCCCATGAAAATATTTTGCATTGACATTTTTTAAAGAACCCAATTTCAAAAACCAATCGTATAAATCATATTGCGGATATGGAAAATCTGAGTCAGAAGTTTTCACATGTTCTAACAGGTATGTGTAGCCCATAGAATAATCCAAACGAAAAGCTCCATTATGATGGAAGTCATCGCCTAAAAACAAATCACCCATACAAGCCTGTTCAGAAGCGGCTTTCAGTGCCGGATGTGGATCGATAGCTCCCGTTAAAGCCAACCAACCCGGATAGGAAATTCCAAAGATGCCAGCTCTGCCATTATTATTTGGAACATTTTTTATTAACCAATCCACCGCATCCCATGTATCCGTGCTTTCATCAATGGTTCCTTTTTCTTTAAGATGTGTAACCGGTTGATGTATTTCCATTGACCCTTCACTTTTGTGTTTCCCGCGAATGTCCTGGAACACAAAAATGTATCCTTCTTTAGCCATGCCTGAATAATTAGGAACCGACAAAATATCAAAGTTATCGCTGACCTCTGCACCATAAGGAGTTCGTTGCATCAACACAGGAAATGTGCCAGTGGCATCTTTGGGCGTTAAAATTACAGTGTACAATTTTACCCCATCCCGCATAGGAATCATTACCTCTTTTTTTTGATAAGAATTTATTCCCTGCGAAAACGCAGTCAAAAGAAATATTTGGAGAAAAAGCACAAGACCTATTCGTTTCATGTAATGAAATTTAATAAATGAAATTAAAAGTAAATATTTTCAACTACATGCAATTGAATTAAAAGGTTCACAAAGATAATTTTACCTTTGGCGGATAAATCTATCCATCATGACACCATTTAATTTAACCTTACCTATTGCCATTGGAAGCGACCATGCGGGTTTCGATTATAAAGAATCGATAATCTCTTTTCTAGATGGAAAAAATTTGACCTGTAAAGATTTTGGAACGTATTCGGCTGAATCCGTTGACTATCCTGACTTTGCACACCCCGTGGCAAGTGCTGTAGAAAACAAAGAAGCTGCATTTGGAATTTTGGTTTGCGGAAGTGGAAACGGAGTTGCCATGTCGGCCAATAAACACCAGGGTATAAGAGCAGCCATTTGCTGGGGCGAAGAACTTACAGAACTTGCGCGTAAACATAACGATGCCAATATTATCTGCATACCTGCACGATTCGTTAGGGAAGAATTAGTAGAAAAAATGATCGAAGTTTTTTTGACAACAGAATTTGAAGGTGGCCGTCATAAAAATCGTGTTAATAAAATCTCTTGCTAACCCACTTTACATAAGTGGTAAAAAATCTTTCGCTTTCTCTTTTATATTTACGGCAAAAAAAATCCATGAAAAAAACCCTTTTTCTATTAATTTCTCTGCTCCTTGGCGGATCTGTTTCATTTGCACAAACAGATGCATCCGTTAAGTATGCAGAAACAATTACGCAAGACGGACTTAAAAAACAACTAACCATAGTAGCTTCCGCGGAAATGGAAGGAAGAGAAACCGGCACTGAAGGCCAGAGAAAAGCAGCAGCATATATTGAAAGCCAATTCAAATC
>JBDSHT010000092.1:0-5975 GCA_039918315.1 Ginsengibacter sp.
AAACTCAGGGAAACATTGGGGCCACTATTTAAGGAGCATTCTGAATTAAGATATTAGGAATTCCGTTTTAAAATTTGACTTTTAGTTGTTCACTTCAACTCTATATTTTCAATTGGACATTTGTACCGGGCAGACGAGCAATGAATTTCCAGCCTTCTCAAATACTGGAACGTTAACTACAAACCGCAGGGCAAACCCTAAAATAGGTTGACTAAAAATTAAACATTTTTAGCAATACTATGGCTCACATTAAAAAGGTAGATCGCCCCGCTGTTGTTGGCGTCCCGCCAACAATTTCTATTTGTACTAAAACATTACTAAATCTTCTTTCTTTAATTATGTTGACAAATTACCTCGCTCAATTTTTAAAAGAAAGAATTTCCAAAAGGCATTGCCTTCAAGCGGGAATGCTAATTGAATGATTAGCTGTTGGCGGGACGCCAACAGCAGCAAGGATGAAATCGATTTAAGCTATTGAAATAAATATAGGTATTTAAAAAAAAAGGAGTTGGATAGTTCGTACTTTCGAAAATACAATCGATGCTCGCTATGTTTCGTGGACTCATTAATCAATAATTTTCAAATCAATTACAATGAAACAGATTATTATTTGCATGATGCTGGTAACAATATCAGCCGCATCGTTCAGCCAGCAAACTACAATTGTCAAAGTGCCACTTACAAAAATGACTACCTGCAAAAAAGTAAAAGTCAGAAATCAGCAGCATGGGCCTTATTGGGAAGTGGTTCTGCTTTAATCATTGTGGGAGTTTTAATTGGCAATAAAAAAAACGCTTCCTTTGCCGATGCAGGGACTGGGGTCGTATTGGGAGGCTTGGGGCTTCTCTCCACTTTAGGTAGTATTCCTTTATTCATTGCTTCCGGCCGAAATAAGCGAAAAGCATTGAATTCTTCAACATATTTTAAATTTGAGAAGGCACCGTCTATTCAACAAACTGGGATAATTTTTCATTCTTATCCAACCATATCTTTTAAAATTAATCTTTAGAAACATATTTAAAGAACCGCAGTTTTTGGCGTCCCGCCAACAATTTTTATATTTACTGAAACCCTTTAGCAAAAATTATTACTGAATCTTTTTTCTTCAATTATGTTGACAAATTACCATAGTCAACTCTTTAAGAGAAGTATCTTCAGAAGGCATCATCTTTAAGCTAGGGCGCAAATGAATAGCTGCTGGCGGGACGCCAACAGCAGCAGTTGGGTGATCGATTTCAGATATTAAAAATCAATCAAGATATTTTTTTGAAAAAACAAATTGGATAGTTCGTATTTTCGAAAATAAAAAAATTGTGTCAGCACAGTTTGCACTATCATCCAACTTATCATGTTTTCAGATTGCATACGCGGGCAAAATTCATGAGACGACTTAATATTGATGTTTGTAATTGAAAGCCTTTTACTTTCTTATATTCTTTAAAATTTTTCATCACTCAAAATAACTATAATGAAATTAATTTATCTCTGCATTTTATCGTTGATAACCGGATACAATTGCCTGGCACAAAACACAACACCTGCCAAAACAGTTGATGCTTTTAAAAATGAAGCGGCGAAAAATATTCAATCTGGTTATGATCAATACAAAAAAATTGCATTAAATATCTGGGACTATGCTGAAGTTGGATTTAAAGAAACCAAAAGTTCTTTGCTGTTACAAAATACTTTGAAGGATAATGGATTTAATGTTGAAGCAGGTGTTGCCGGGATGCCAACTGCATTTGTAGCAACATTTGGCACCGGAAAACCAATAATCGGAATACTTGCTGAGTTTGATGCGTTGCCGGGATTATCTCAAGATAGTACTGCTTCGCAGACTCCGATTGCAAATAAAAATAGCGGTCACGGCTGCGGGCATAATCTATTCGGAACGGGTTCTGTTGCTGCCGGTATCGCTATCAAAAAATTAATGGATGAGGGGAAAATAAAAGGTACTATAAAAGTATATGGTTGCCCTGCTGAAGAAGGTGGCGCAGGAAAAGTTTATATGGTGCGTGAAGGATTATTCAATAATGTTGATGTGGTACTTCATTGGCATCCGGCTGATGAAAACTTAGTAACTTATACAAGTGCGCTGGCTAATAAATCTGCCAAGTTTAGATTTCATGGTATTGCTGCTCATGCGTCTATGGCACCGGAAAAGGGACGTTCTGCATTAGATGCTGTAGAAGGAATGGATTATATGGTAAACATGATGCGGGAACATATCCCACAGGAATCCCGTATTCATTATATAATTACTCATGGCGGAACGGCGCCAAACATTGTCCCTGATTTTGCAGAGGTGTATTACTATGTAAGAAACCCGGATAGAAGTAATGTAGAAGATATATTTAAAAGAGTAGTAAAGGCTGCTGAAGGTGCTGCTTTAGGCACTGAAACCAAAATGGAATATGAAGTAATTCACGGCGTGCACGACTTACTCATCAATAAAACACTGGCTGTAAATATGCAATCCAATTTAGAAAAAGTTGGAGGTGTAACCTACACTCCTGATGAAATTATATTTGCCAGAAAATTGCAAACTTCATTTTTGGGTACCGTCCCCTCTTTAGATTCCGCATCATTTATTAAACCCCTACACACACAAAATAATCTTGGATCAACTGATGTAGGAGATGTTAGCTATGTAGTACCAACAGTAGGAATAGAAATTGCAACCTGGGTACCCGGCACTCCTGCGCATAGCTGGCAGGCTGTTGCATGCGGAGGAACAGATATTGGTATGAAAGGAATGATAGTAGCTGCAAAAACAATTGCCTATACAGCTATTGATTTATTTCTAACACCTGCGCTTATAAAAAAAGCAAAAGACGAGTTTACAATATCAAAGGGAGACTATCAATACAAAGCGTTATTGGGTGACAGAAAGCCTGCGTTACACTATAGAGATTGATTGTCCTTTTACACTGCATATCTAAAGAAAGCAAGCTCACAATAAAAGTATGCAGATGCAGGACTGAGCAAAGTATCGCAAGCAAGACCACCTTAAAAAAAGACATGCTGTTGTTGGCGTCTCGCCAACAACTTCTATATCTACTAAAACCCTTTGCCAACAATTATTGCTGAATATTTTTCTTTAACTATTTTGACAAATTGCCACACTCAATTTTTTAAAGAAAGATTTTTTAAAAGACATCACCTTCGTTCGGCAATGCAAATTGATTGGTTGTTGGCGGGACGCCAACAGTGGCACGGAGATATTTTTTTGAAAAGCGAGTTAGAGAGTTCGTATTTTCGGAAATACAAACGATATTAACTATGCTTTTAACAGTTTGTTCAAAAACAAAATAAATGACTTTTAAGCTCATAAGGCCGACACTTCTATTTTATGCGGTGGCAATTGCGGCAGTCTATATTTTGGGTAAATTTTCTCCAAGCGGGCCTTGCACTCCAGGATTAGGGGCTTTATCTTTCTTTCTTCTAATCCCAATAGCAGCGGTACTTCTATTGCGAAATATCTACCTGACTATTAAAGTAGATAAAGCAAATTTGATAAATATCATTTTACATATTGCGGCAATCGTTATACTTTTCAAAGTGATGTGGTAAATAAAATTTATGGGATTATCAATTCATTATTCAGGTTATATTTTTAATAAAGAAATGCTGGATCCTTTAATTGAAGAAGTATCCGATTTATGTAAAACGCTCAACTGGTCAACTCATGTTTTTGATGACGATGAAATAAAAGGGGTGTCTTTCGCTCCGGAAGGCAGTGAACCGGTATTTCTTACATTCAACCACGCAGGAAGAACACTTTCTCCTACGAGTATTATCACAAAAGATATTTATGATGGGATAGCGTTAGATAAAGAATTGATGTTTACCACCAGTACCAAAACTCAATTTGCTGGCATTGATGCCCACATTGCCATCATTAGATTATTAAAACATCTTTCAAAAAAATACCTTAAAGATTTTACACTTTTTGATGAAGGATCGTATTGGGAAACCAGCGATGAAAAAATCTTACAGAAGCAATTTGATAATTACAACGCCGCTATGGATATATTTTGCGAAGCGTTCAAAGATGTGCCGGCCATCGCAAACGAAACGCCGGAATCTCTCGGGGACAGATTAGAAAGGCTTTTAAGAGAGAAGTTGGGCGGAGACACAGAATAAAGAGAAAAGCTTCCGAATTTAAATCAAACAATTCGAAGGTTTCTGTATTTTTAAACCCGTTGAAATGTTTCCCAAAATTTGAAATATAAACGAATACATAATGGAACTACCAAACAGCGAAATCGTCATTTACCAAAACCCGGAAGGTAGCATAAAAATAGATGTTCATCTGGAAGAAGAAACAGTTTGGCTTACGCAAGCACAAATGGCATCGTTATTTGGTAAAGGCAGAACCACCATAACGGAGCATATTCAGAATGTTTTTAAAGAAGGTGAGTTAGATGAAAAACTGGTATGTCGGGATTTCCGACATACCACTCAACACGGAGCAATTGAAGGAAAAACTCAGGAAAACGTTGTTAAATACTACAATCTCGATGTAATTATTTCTGTAGGCTATAGGGTGAAATCAGCACAAGGAACGCAGTTCCGTATTTGGGCTACACAACGATTAAAAGAATACATCATTAAAGGTTTTACCCTGAATGACGACCGTTTTAAATCGGGCAACTCAATGAATTATTTCAACGAAATGCAGGAGCGCATTAGGGAAATACGGATTTCGGAACGTTTTTTTTATCAGAAAATAAAAGACATCTACACCACCAGCATTGATTATGATGCGAAAGATGAAAAGACAATATCATTTTTTAAAATAGTACAAAACAAATTGCTTTGGGCGATTAGTCAGCAAACGGCAGCAGAATTAGTGTATCGCAGAGTGGATGCCAATTTGCCTTTACTGGGTATGCAATCTTTAGATAAGAAAAACACTACTTCTGTAAAAAAAGCAGATGTAAGCATTGCAAAAAATTATTTGAATGAAGATGAAATAAAATTGTTGGGTTTGTTGATTGAGCAATATCTGGCTTTCGCCGAAACCATGGCGCAGCAACACACTCCTATGTATATGGCAGACTGGATACAAAGACTGGACACAATATTGAAACTAAACGGCAGAGATTTACTCACTCACGCGGGTAAAATAAGCCATGAAAAAGCTCTTGAAAAATCAAATGCAGAATTTAAAAAATACAAAACAGTGCAAAAGAAAATAGAGAGAGAGCAAAATTTGAAAGAAATAGAAGATGATATTAGCAGATTAAGAAAGTCTAAGAAATGAAATTAAAGAAGTTTACAAAACGAAATTTTTAAAAGTAGCACTGTACAATTAAACATCAAAATCATGTCATCTTTTAAACAGGATATTTTAAACCATGCTGTTGTCGGTGTCCCGCCAACAACAGCACGAGTCTATAAGCTTTCTACTTTTTTTTCACCAAACTATCTGCTGGATATTTTCCTTCCATTTCTTTCATCGAATTTGCCGCCCAATCTATCAAAATAGATTTTTGCTCGGTACTAAGCACAGCATCACGATGTGGTAGAGTGTAAGAAAAGATAGGCATCTCATCCTCTTCAACTTGCTTTCGGATTTCTTTAAATTTCTTATACTGTCTGCTAAGAGAATAGGTAGCAAACACAGAAAAATTCAATTCTTTCTTACCCTCTATAATGTGGTCATCAAGGAACCACGCTACAGGTTGAATTTTAGAATACCAGGGATAATATGTTGTATTACTATGGCAATCATTGCAGGATACTTTTAGAATTTCCTGCACGTCCGCAGGTATATTCTCCACCGCAGTAATTTGGTTGGCTGCAATTTCTTCACCTAAGTTTTTTGCAGGCCTGAAAAATTGAATTATAATAAAAGCAATAAGTAAAACAATTAAAATAGTTTTTAAAACTTTTTTCATCTTTTGTGTAGTTTAGGTAATTTAAAATTAAAGTATTCTATTATTATTATTTGTGATCCTGATCATAAT
>JBDSHT010000093.1:0-2531 GCA_039918315.1 Ginsengibacter sp.
ACTAATTCCATGTTGCAATACTCCCATAAACTGGTCATTCGCAAACTCATCCAATTTCTTTACCTCTTCACCTTGTACATTTATACTGCCTGTGTCTCCCAGAATATCTACAAGTCCTGCCTTATTAACCTCCACGTTTACTCTTTTGCCCGCCAATCCAATATCGCGCAAAAGACCTGCTAATTCTCCCGTAGCCTGCGGAAAAGCGCGCATCTCTCTAATTGTAAATTCGTCGAGGGTTAGTATGTTCCTGTTTACCATTACGGTTTATTTTGGTTTAGTAAAACAAAAATAGGCTAATTATTATTTTCAAAAAGATTAGAGAAAAGTAATGTTGAATTATACAAGCGAGATTGATATCTGTTGGTAATTTTTTTAATCAATTTTCTACAAAAAATTATTTAAATAGATGCTTTTCCATAATTCAACAAAAAGAAAAATAAAGAAAATGATCTTTGCAAAAATTATTACTTTGGCAATTAATAGAAATATATAAAATGAAGGTCTTCAAATTTGGCGGCGCAAGTATCAACAGTTTCGATCGTATAAAAGCCCTGGCTGAGATATTAAAACAACATAAAGACGAACCATTGATCATCGTTATTTCCGCCATGGGCAAAACAACGAACGGATTGGAAAAAGTGGTGGATGCATTTTTTGAAGGGCGAAAAGATGATACCCTTAATTTGTTTTCAAAAATAAAAGACCAGCATTTAGCACAATTAAAATACCTGATCACATTGCATTGGGAGAAGGCAACCAGTGAATTACAAAACATTTTTACAGAAGTGGAATGGCTGCTGCATGACCAGCCTGTAAAGGATTATCATTATTACTACGATCAAATTGTTTGCGCGGGCGAATTACTTTCCTCTACTCTTATTTCTTATTTCTTAATGGAAGAGAATCTGCCGAATAAATGGATAGATGTAAGGGATCTTTTTCGTACAGATAACACTTTCCGTGATGCAAAAATTGACTGGGATTATACCCGGAAAAATATGGATGAAAGATTAATACCGCATTTAGAAAATACTAAATGGATTATAACACAGGGCTTTATTGGAAGCACCGATGATAATGAAAGCACAACGTTGGGGCGTGAAGGAAGTGATTATTCTGCCGCCGTATTTGCACATTTACTGGATGCCGAAAGTGTTACCATCTGGAAGGACGTTCCAGGAGTTATGAATGCAAATCCAAAGGAGTTTCCAGATGCAGTTACCATAGAAAATTTGAGCTACAAAGAAGTGATTGAAATGGCCTATTACGGAGCGCAGGTAATACATCCAAAAACCATAAAACCCTTACGGAATAAAAATATTCCCTTGTATGTAAAATCATTTATTGACCCAAATTTGCCGGGCACTACTATCGATGCCAAACATAGTACCAATCTGCCTCCCATGATTGTTTATAAACACAACCAGGCATTAGTTACGCTACAATCTTTGGATTATTCTTTTGTGGAAGGAAGCCCCATTAACCATCTTCATGAAATATTAGATGAGGCAAAATTGAAACCCAATTTGACCCAAAATACAGCGATCAGTTTATTGATTTGCGTGGATGATATTCCTGAAAAATTAGACAAAATTGCCTCGATGGCAGCAGCCATTTTTGATGTGCAGATCCAAAAAGATTTATCACTACTCACCATCAGGCATTACACGAATGAGGTGATTGAAAAGTTGACCGAAAATAAAAAAATTGTACTGGAACAGAAAACAGAATTGACCGTACAAGTACTAATGCGTGACAACTAATTCACTACATAATCGCCGGAGCGATCAATTAAAATAAGAGGTACTTGCTTTGTTTCATTAAACTCATCGTATGCCCTTTTTAATTGCTTCGAAAACGCCTCAAGCGATGGATTATTTTTCAAACTGTTATTGAAATAATCTACTGATTTTTTGTTGTCATATTTTATTGGAAAAATGTGTACCGGAATAAACTCCTGACCGGCATCCCTGGCATAACTAGTAAGTACATATATTTCTTCAATATCATTGTCAGTAACGGCTACACACCCTACGGATACGCAATTTCCATGAATATAAATATCATTTCCGGGCCTGAGAGAATCACTCAATATCCTGTCTGAGGCATTCGGATAATTCAATCGTAATGAAAGATGGTAATTGCTATGCGGATTAAATTCATTGATATAATAAAACCCTTCAGGAACCTGGTAATCGCCCTGCAATCTTTTGGGCCCCATGGTTCCACTTTGCATACAAACACGGTAACTTTTAAAAAGGGAATACTTCTCTTTCGGATTATTTTTTACCCAAACTTCCAACTGGGAATCAAACTTAAAACTCCGTATATAAACATATTTCGCAGGCCATTGCAAACCTTTTGCTTCAAATTCCTTTTGCAATTTAGCATCGTTATTAACAAAAGCAGTCGTTACCCTGGAAGCATTTTTCTGTTGCATCAAAAAAGAATTCTGCGCAAATGAAAAATTAAAGTTTGCCAGAACAAAAAATAAAAACAACAAGAATTTGAAAAACAACTTGGACATT